>JAJBAV010000010.1 GCA_020532085.1 Candidatus Cloacimonadota bacterium
TCACCATGCGTAGAGAACTGATAGAACTCTTCGGGAAGAAGCCCTCCGTGGATCTGGACCTGGACAAAGTCCCGCTGCTGCTGCGTGACTACATCAAACTAACCTCCAAAAGCACCGACTGCCATCCTGGCCTGTTGATCAGCGCCTGGCTGCCCCACATCGCCGTCAACCTCGGCAACCGGGTCTTCATGCTCTCCAACTCCAACCGCATCTATCCGAACATCTGGAGCTGCCTGCTTGGACCTTCCTCCATTTCGCGGAAAACCACGGCCATCACCTACGCCGGATACACCATCAGACCGCACGAGGAGCTCTACGAGGACATGCCCCTGGACGTGTACGAGGCGGAAACGCAGCTGCTCTCCAACGTCACCTACTCCAAGATGCTCTCAATGCTGTCCCTGAACGGCACCCGGCTCTTCATCCACCACGAGCTATCCGCCTGGCTGGCCGAAATGAACAAACACTTCAATTCCGGCTATAAACAGACAATCACGGAGCTCTACGACGGCGTTTCGAAGACCGTGAGCAACCAAACCAAGACCGAGAGGATCCGCAAACCCGCCCTGAGCATCTCCACCGCCACCACCGAAGCCTGGATGTACCGCAACATCCGCGAAAACTCCGACCAGCTCGGCGGCTTCCTCCAGCGCTTCATCTACTTCGTGGTGCGGGACATCAACCTCGAGGACATCGACCTCGATACCAAGGAAGGCGAGGACCTGGAGGAACGTTTGGCCATTTACGAAGGCATGTTCAAACACTTCCGCGCCATCCCCGGCTCCCACAGGATCAGAATGTCCGATGAGGCCGTCGCTTTGCGGGATTCGCTCTACAAGGCCCAGTACAAGACCTGGTTCGCCAAAAACAACGACGACCTTATGAGCTACTTCACCCGCATCTATGACGGCTATTTCTACAAGTTCTGCGCCATCTTCAGCCTGGTGGAAATCTGGGAGGAGCTAGGCGAGGCCATCCAGCGTGGCTGTTGCGAACGCTTCTTCGAAGGCCTCCGCGTCTCCGAGGAAACCGCCGCCCAATGCCTCTACCTCTGTGATTTCTACTTCGCCAACACCATCCCCTTCCTGGAGATCGTGAGTGAACAGGATAAGCTGTCCGGAGAACGGAAACTGGTCGAACTGCTGGTGAACAAGTACAACGGGAAAGTAAGCCATACAGCCCTGATGAACATGTCGCACATGAAGAAGCGGGAGTTCAAAGAGTGCATAGAGTCATTAATTGAGAGAGAAGCCATAACCGTCGATACATTCCAGGCCAGAAACTACCATAATACCAAGTACTACATCCTGGCCGAGGAGATCCTCAAGTCATTTCAGTCAACCGGCTGAAATCCATGAACATACCAGCATGAGGGCGGTTTCGGCCGCCCTTCTTTTTGGAGGCAAAAAAGCAGTGTGGTTTTAGTTCCCGCTTTTTTGCTTCTCGTTGAATGACAGCAGGTTAGGAGGCAAAAAAGCAAAAATCACCTCTCTTATATATATCCAGTTTCAGGCCCCCCCCCGTGCTGAAATCCCCGCATAGAGGTGTTGATGCTAATGTAGTTTTATATATTATATAATATATTACTATTATATATATATTATATCTATATACATCTTATACATCATCTTAGCATATCCTTCTATCTGATCCAGCTCTAAAACTTCTCTATATGTATAAGAGACCCCTTTTTTGCTTTTTTGCCTCTTAACTCATTGTTATACAATCATAAGCAAACAAGCAAGCTACTAAACAGCTTTGCTTTTTTGCCTCTCGTTTCTTCTCAAAAGCCCCGCCAGGGGCGATATAACGATAGCGAGGGTGTGAAGTGACCGGGGTCCCCGCGGAGGAGCGAAGCGATGCCGTGGGGCGGGAACGCAACCCCTCGAACCAGTACCAAAACCAATATCTGAGCCCCTTGTGGGCGACATACCCCAAATCACCTGTTCTGTCGCCTCTGCGAGGCTTGGTGTTTGTATGGCCTCATACGAGGGGCTACGCTTCGCTCCGCGCCCTCGCTATCGTTCTGCCGCCTCTGCGAGGCTTGGTGTTTGTATGGCCTCGTACGAGGGGCTACGCTTCGCTCCGTGCCCTCGCTATCGTTCTGCCGCCTCTGCGAGGCTTGTCTTTGCCAACCACCCGCCCCAAACTGTCATTCCGGGATGGGGGCTTCAGCCCCCGGGGCCCAGTCGGGGTCCTCGCCGGACAACTTGTTGGCCGGTGGGGTGATTCGAATCCAGGCCTTGCGGGAATAGCCCACAGAGGGTGTCGATCCAGACTGCGTCTGCATCGACACCGCCTTTGTCTGACAGCAGTTTGTATTTGCCATCTGGATTCCGGGACCCCGGCGTTAAAACGCCACCCCGGAATGACAGTCCGGTTTGAACCCGTACAACCAATCAGCGTGAACCCTTTTGTGTAAATTCGTGGAATTCGTGGATAAACTCCTCTGTCTCTCTGTGCCTCTGTTTTTATTGATCCGCGTAAATCATAATAATCCGCGTCATCTGCGTTCTATTCTTCTTTTTCCGTGACGAATCCCTCTTTTGTTACCCACTATATATAGGGGCTCTCTGTGCCGCTTCCCATCCACATCCCATTCACTTCCCGCTGACTTCCCAACGCTTCAATGGGAACTGAACGGGAGGCGGGCAAGAGGTTGACACGCAAGCTGTAAGATGGAAAAAACAAACAGAAAAAACAGAGGCACAGAGACACAGAGAAATGATCCGCGTAAATCATAATGATCCGCGTCATCAGCGTTCTATTCAATTCGTGCGAATTCGTGCCATTCGTGGACAAATACAAAGGAGGAAAAACATGAAAGTCTACTTCAAAAACATGCTGCAAGCCTATCACGGCGCCTGCGACGGACTGATCTACTACTACAATCCCCGGCTCAACCGCCTGCTGGTGAGGCCGCACGTGAAACCCCGGCTGAACGAGAACAACCGCCGCTTCGCCGCCATCGCCCGCAACCTGAAGCGGATCGCGCCTTCCCAGGCCTTCATCACGGACATGACGGTTTACACCGACATCCACAGCCGCCACGCCAGGGAAGGAGACCGTATCTACAGCACCTGGTACAGCGCCTTCCTCAAAATGATGTACGCGCTGCAGGCCTCGGATCCCGGCATCGACCTGGAATTTCTGGAGCGGGTCCACATCGAAGCCAACGACCTCCCCTGCCGCAGCGTCAAACGCGCCGTGTCAGCGGGATTGCTTGAGCCTGTGCCAGGCTATGAGCTGCTCGACAAGCTGATGTGAGGAGGATAAAGAAATTAGCCGGAGTTATCTACTCCGGCTAATTCTATATTTAGTCTGAATCCATCAATAAGTCATCAGGCTACGATTGACAGATAGGTAGCTGATATTCTAATACTCTGCCTCTATGATAAATACAGCTGATTTGAAATTCTCCACCATTGAAGATAAGTTCGTTGACGCCTGGCTTTTTTTCTCCATTACAATGTTTTCGTCCAACAATTCAACCAGATTTTTCAAGTATGATATCTTGACTGCGTATGAGACATTTTCTGCGTTCTCAATTTTTGCGTTGACGATCCCGATTACATTCCCACGAGAATTGAACAAAGGCCCCCCGCTGTTACCAGGTTGGGCGGGGGCGCTGATTTGATAGCTTGACACATCGCCCTGATATCCAGTTACTGAGCTTATGATCCCATTTGTAACCTTGATCTCATTCCCCATTACTTTTGTTAAGGGGTATCCCATGCAAAACACAGATTCACCCGTTTTGTTTGTTGTATCTTCAAATCCATATGGTATTCTCATTGTATTCATAGTACCGGCCAATCCTGGAACTTTCAAAATACAAATATCGTTTCTCTCATCTGATAACTCAATAGTCGCAGATAACCGAGACTGACTACCATCGTTAGAAATCACATAAACATTCTTGGAATTTTTCACAACGTGCAGATTGGTGGCCACATAACCGCCACCGCTGATTAAGAATCCAGACCCCACGGATGTTTCATAAACAGAAGAAGAGCCCATTTCTTCTGAGTTTGGATAGTCTTTAATATAAGTTGACGAGGTCATTTTTTTATGTTCTTCTTGCATACTGAGCTCAAGAAGCCCTTCCGGTGTTATAAATGCCGTAGAGGGCAATTCCAGTTTTGTATCAGTATAATAGACTATCGAATATACATTGGAGTTGGCTGTTTTTCTCAATTTAACACGTATTTCTCCTTTATACCAAACAAAGTTCTCATCCAAGACTATAGCGTAATAATCGTATTTATCATCTTCAACAGATATTATAGCTATTCTGGATCTGTCAAATAGGGCTTCTCCGCCCATCGCCAGAGGAGACCAAATCCCTTCTATCTGATTTAATCTTAGTAGATTGTTATCCAAATAATCTTTAACTTGATTTATATCCTTACTGTAAAACCTATATTTATCTGATTCAATTTTATCTATATAATTCCTTAGATATCCGATCATTAGATTTTCATCATATCCTTGATAGTATCGTTTTAAGATTGATGTTGCTTGATTGTACATATCTGCCTCTCCATATACGTTGGCAGACACTTTAAACCTCATCACCTCACTAAAATCAGTAGTGCCTAATTGAACTGCTTCCAAGGTTATAAACAAGTTATAAAACTCATCTCCACCGTAGCGGTTGAGATAATAGTTATACGAGCATGTTAGTGTGGCTAGTTTATCGTTCATCTCCATTTTTCCAAATTCATCAAGATCAATGGGAATTATGCCCGCGTTTCTGAAAGCATTCTCAACTTCCGAATTTGGACTAATAAACACCTTGTTATTGTTGTTGAAAACAACTACATATTTGAACCTATTAAGATTCTTGTATGTCATCGGTGGTTTTTCTACATACCCCTGCGATACTGCACATCCAGATAAGAACATAGTCATCAGTACTGTAATGATTATTCCTAGGTAAATCACAATACTTTTCATTGATATCACTCCTTGCGAAAGACAGTTTATGTATTGCTTAAACAAGCATGTCGATCCTTAAACAAGCCTTCCGCAAATCACGCCGCGAAATCTCCGCAGATAAGTTCGGCTTGTTCGATCACCAGGTCGGTGGCTTCCTCGGTTTTGTCCGGGGGATAGCCGTATTTCTTGAGGATGCGTTTCACCATCACGCGCATCTTGGCGCGGGCCTGTTCCCGCACCGCCCAGTCGATGGTGACGTTCCGGCGCACGCTGTCGATCAGCTCCAGGGCGATCTTTTTCAGGGTCTCGTCGCCGAGTTCCAGCACGGCGCTGTCGTTGTTGCCCAGGGCGTCGTAGAAGGCCAGTTCATCGTCGTTCATCTTCAGTTTTTCGCCCCGTTTTTCCGCATCCTTTACCTCTTTGGCGATCTTGATCAGTTCGGCAATGATGGCCGCGGCCTCGAGGGTGCGGTTCTGGTATTTGCGGATGGTTTCGGCCAGCATTTCGGCAAAGGAGCGGGAGAGAACGGCGTTTTTGCGGAAGCGGGCCTTGATCTCGTCGTTGAGAAGTTTTTTCAGCAGTTCCACGGCCAGGTTCTTGTGGGGCATGCGGCGCACCTCCTCCAAAAACTCGTCGGAAAGGATGGAGACGTCCGGTTTTTCCAGTCCGGCTGCGGCGAAAATATCCACCACGCGGTCGCTGGAAATGGCTTTGGAGACCAACTGGGCGATGGCGCTTTCCATTCCCAGGGGATCATGGTCCGCCCCGGAGCCGGAGGATTTGATGACGGCGGCCTTGACGGACTGGAAGAAGCCGATCTCCTCGCGAATTTCCAGGGCGCTGGGATGGGGGACGCTGAGGGCGAAGGCCTTGGTGAGTTTGGCCACCGTTTCCACCAGCCTGGTTTTACCGTTTTCCTGGGCCAGAATGAATTCCTGAGCCGGAGCGATCAGATCCAGCTTGTCCTTGGGTGTTCCCCGCAGCCAGGCGCTCCAGTCGAAACCGTGAAACAGCCGCTGGCATTGTTCGTATTGTTCCATCAGAACGGCCAGGGCTTCGTTCTGGTCGAGGGTGATGGTCCCTTTGCCCTTGGCCTGGGTGTAGGTGGCCAGGGCCCTCTTCAGTTCTTCCGCCAGGCCCAGATAATCCACCACCAGGCCGCCGGGTTTGTCCTTGTAAACCCTGTTTACGCGGGCTATGGCCTGCATCAGGCCGTGGCCGTGCATGGGCTTGTCCACATACATCGTGTGCAGGCAGGGAACGTCAAAGCCGGTGAGCCACATATCCCGCACAATAGCGATCCGGAGAGGATCGGCCGGATCCTTGAACCTCTCGGCGATCTTGTCGCGGCGGTCCTTGCTGCGGATGTGGCCCTGAAACTCGAGGGGATCGGCCGGATTTCCCGTCATGACAACCTTGATGGCGCCCGCGCGGTCATCCGGTGAATGCCAACCGGGACGCAGTTTTGTAAGGGCCTGGTACAGCTCAACGCAGATGCGGCGGCTCATGCAGACGATCATGGCCTTGCCTTCCAGGGTCTCGCTGCGGGTTTCCCAGTGGGCAACGATATCCGCGGCGATGAGATCTATCCTCTTTTGCGAGCCGACCACCGCTTCCAGGGCGGCCCACTTGCTCTTCAGCTTTTCCTTCTCGTCCGGCTCCCGGTTTTCGGTGATCTCCTCAAACTCCGGGTCCAGCTTGGGTTTCTCGGCTTCGTCCAGTTCCAGCTTGGCCAACCGGCTTTCATAATAGATCGGCACCGTGGCGTTGTCCAGCACCGCCTGTTGAATGTCGTAAACGCTGATGTAATCGCCGAACACGGCCCTGGTGTTGCGGTCGGTGAGTTCCACCGGGGTGCCGGTGAAAGCGATGAAACTGGCGTTGGGCAGGGCGTCGCGCATGTTTTTGGCGAAGCCGTCGATAAAATCGTACTGGCTGCGGTGGGCCTCATCGGCGATCACCACGATGTTGCGCCGCTCGCTGAGCAGAGGGTAATCCACACCCACTTCATCGGGCATGAATTTCTGGATGGTGGTGAAGATCACACCGCCGGAAGCCACTTTCAGCAGATTCCGCAGATCGGCGCGGTCATCCGCCTGTTTGGGCGTCTGGCGGATCAGGTCCCGGCAACTGCAAAAGGTGCGGAAGAGCTGATCGTCCAGGTCGTTGCGGTCCGTTATCACCACAATGGTGGGATTTTCCAAAGCCGGATGTTGAACCAGCCTGCCGGCGTAGAAGGCCATAGTGAGGCTCTTGCCGCTGCCCTGGGTGTGCCAGACCACGCCGCAGCGCCTGTCCCCCTGCCGGGATATGGCCTGGATGGTCTTGTCCACAGCCGCGTTCACCGCGTGGAACTGGTGGTAGCCGGCCAGCTTCTTGATGGTGCCGGAGCGGTTTTCCTCAAATACGATGAAATGGCGGATGATGCTAATCAGCCTGGATGGCTCGAAGATCCCCCGAAGCAGCACTTCCATTTTGGAGGTCTCGCTGTTCTCGATCTCCTCGCCGGAGATGGTGCGCCAGGGCATCATCCGCTCCCGGCCGGAACTGAGCGTTCCCACCCGGGCGTCCAGGCCGTCGGTGATCACCAGCAGGGAATTGTAGGCAAAGAGCGAGGGGATCTGGCTGATGTAGGTCTGGATCTGATTGTAGGCGCTCCAGATAGTGGTGTTCGGGTCGGAAGGATTCTTCAGTTCCAGCACCGCGAGGGGCAGGCCGTTCAGGAAGAGCACGATGTCCGGGCGGCGGATGTGCTTGTCCTCGATCACCGTCATCTGGCTCACGGCCAGAAAGTCGTTGTTCTCCGGGAAAGCGAAATCCACCAGCCTGGCCGAGCTGTGAACCGTCTTGCCTTCCAGCCGGTAGGAGACTGGAACCCCCTCCACCAACAGCTTGTGAAAAGCCCGGTTCCTGTCCAGCAGCGAGGGCTGTTTGAGCCGCAAAACCTGATGCGCGGCCTCCGCCAGACAATCCACGGGTAACGTGGGATTGAAGCGGGCCAGCATGGCCTGGAGGGTCTCCAGACGGAGCAACTCAGGAATGTCGCTATCTTCCAGGAGATGGGGATAGGACTTGATCTGATAGCCCAGATCTTCCAGGAGATGCAGGGCTATGGATTCAACGGATTTTTCGAGCATTTTTCTATCCAATTATCACTTAATCACAAACTGTAATCTGAACGACAAAGCACTAGTATCTCATAAACAAGTTTTTGGTGTTGGTTATATTTTGACATCATTGTGTCATGTGTTTGTAATTCTTTTCAACATAATCTTCAGGGATAGGTTCGTTTATTGACCTGATATGGTAAACTATTCTATGACCGTACAAAGATGATTTGCAGCTTCTACTACATAACCTGCACATAAAATATACTGTCACTATTAAAGATAACGCGAAACCAATGTAAACGGCTAAAGGGAAGTTTAGCATCAACGGCTTCTTAATAATAGATACGAGTAAGAACCAGATGAATGTCCAAAAATTGATAATCCCCCATAACGTCATATTGAATAGACTTACAGTCAAATTGATTTTGGAAACCGAGGGAGGTTTTGTTTTACTTGTTATCATTTTCCTCAATTCCTTTTCAGAGTTTGTGCTTTTTAGTGTTTTTTTATTGACTTCGTCTATTGAAAACATGTGTAGCTTATAAGATGGACCCATTATCGAGTTTTCAAGGTAATCAATCTGATATTCCCAATTTTCTTGCCAGTATTTGCTTCCTTTGTTTACGAGGAACCATGCATATGAAAGAAATAGACCCACACAAGAAACAAAGTATAAGACAGCAGTCTGCAATTCTTCCATTGGTTGTTCAATGTCCATTATTTTCATATCTAATGCTATTTTACCAAAAAGCGTCCATATCAAACTAATAAATACCCAAAAGTAGGCCGCCCTGCGCCAATATAGGTTTATTTCCAACTCACGGTTATCTTTAGCGTTTTTAAGAGCTTCTGGTGCTTTTTCTTTTGAAAACCCGATATCAATCATATAAGGTAAAGGATTCTCAAGTGGTACATCCCTTGATTCGCATATGTAATCTCGCATAACTACTCCAATATAGAATACTACTAATCTTGATTTAACGTCTGTTGTTGTCTGATATTTGACAATACAAGTCGCAGGCAAAAATACCATGTATACACTGAAGAGTAAGTAAATCCAACATAAGAATCCACCAGACCATGAGCTATTTCATTCCGCATGTTGAATCCTACAGGATCCGTAAACACAGCTTTCGTCTCGAATAATAGGTCATTATCGAGCACTTGACTTATGTCCTTGTCCTCTAACAACTTGCTTAGGCTTTTTTCTGTCTCAATACCATTCTCATCGGTGAATGTCGTTTTAATACCATTCCTCTTCATCGAAATCCTTACATAGTTTTCAACTTGTGGTGTTAATAAGTGCACCGCAGTAAGAAAATCACTTTCGAATCCACAGTATATTCCTTTGGCCCACAATAACATTCTGTCTTTGGGCACAGCTATGGATAATGAGCACAGGTCTATCATAGTAGACAAAGAGATAAGATGTTCGGCATTCAGTATCTTCAAGGCCGGTAAAATCATGACACTTACAGAGAAAGAAATGTTGTGAGCAAAGTCTTCTAACATCTGAACCCATAAAGCCTTCTTGTTTTGTGGGCCGTCAGGATCGTTTAACGAGATGCCAGATGTTTTGCATACTACTCTTCCATCCCTTGAATAGTGTGTTTTAGAAACCAGGGCTGATAATATGCTATCTTTCATTCTTTCTATAGCTTTTTCACTGTATTCTTGCTCTTTCTGTTGTTCAATAAGGGAAACAAAGGCATAGATTGCATCTGGTAAATTATGTCCTTTAACATGACCTTCAACAGCGGTTAGTATTTCAGTCACGTTCATAGTCGGTGAGGTTATAAGATTCATTTCTGTTGTTGCTTGTTTGTTTGCCCCCTCAATCATTTCATATAGCTCTTTTATTCTATCTTCGCTTACATATTGAATTCGAATTTTTCTTGGGATTTTTCGGTATGCTTCGATAGCTAAATGGTAATATTCTGCAGCAAACATACTACTCGTTGCAGAAGTCCCCTGTTCAACATAAGACTCGGCAATTCTACATTTTATTTCAAACAATCTTGGGTCATTATAGTTTTTTTTCGCAATTAAATCAAAGGCTCGATCCAACAGAGTACGCTCTGAATCTAGTTTGGTTGTATGTGATGATTCTAGAAGTATTTCAATAACTATATCTGTACTGCTTCCAAGACCATTCCTTATCAATAAATCAGACACGATGTCGACAATTCTATGATTCTTAACATTATTTCGAAGTGTCTCAATTAGATAGTCGTGAATTTTGGTAACTCGATCTCTCGTTAAATCTCTATGGATATGACATAAATATATCGCACGTTTGTATGGATTCTCACATTCAAAATAATGTTCGTTTTCTTCAAATCTATAATTCAAATAAGCATCTATAGCTATTAATGCATAATCTGGATTTCTAGGATGCACAATGTACCAACATATATCTGCTATTCTAGACCTCAATCTATAATCGCTGATTTTCGATACTATCTCTTGGAAGAAAGTTATATCCGTTAATAAAAAATCCTCTGGAAGTGCAGACCTCCTGCCCCCCATCGAACAAAAAGGTTTGTAAGGTTCATTAGGGCTCTCCGGTACTAACATCATTGAACTTGCATCTGCTAAAAGCCATAGGACCTTACCTTCCTTTAACTTTCCATTATCAATACATTCTTTGGCAGCATTGGAGAAGTGCTCATGAAAGGAACTAATGTCTTTCTCGTGTAGTCTTTCAATGATCGCGTCCACTCCAGCATTGATATAATCTTCTAAATGAACATCTAGCTTCTCATCATATCTGTATTGTATCATGGGCTTCCTCAGGAGTTATGGAAAAAATGCTCGAATAATAGCGTTCGATTGTTTGATAATATCGACGATTGAGAAACGTTGGTATTCATATAGCATAGAAATGATTTCATTAAAGCGCCATATTTCAACATAGTATTTTTATCAGGAACTACTATATCCATACACCCCATAATATTGTCCCATTTAGCGTATGGTATTGTGCTCCCTTCAGAATGATTAGTAGCATGCTCTATTGTTTTTTTCTGGTTTATAAGCATTAATGCATATCCAACTTCTTGAGGCCGGGCTCGTAGTACAAATGCAGTTGTTCTGGTTGTACCCTCAAATGGTGCTATACAAACTTTATGAAAATACGGCCGCATAGCTCCAAATAAAATGTCCCCTTGATCGAATATTATCAAACTGCTTTGAGCTTTTACACCTGGTAAGGAGTTCCATAAACACAACGTTTTAGGAGATATGCATTCTATGGGGACGTATGGCATTGATTCCTTTCTCTCAGATACACTTACTCTGTTTACAACGTTGTCCACTAATTCTTTTAACTGCCCTAACCTCCATCCTTTTGGAACCAGTCCCAGTTCGGAATCAACCATTTCCCCGCCGGAGGTTTTGTATGGTTTGCCTTCCTCATTGGGGAATTCGAAATCTATGAACCAGTGTTTGAAAAGGGCCTGGGCAATCTCCTCCAGGGTTTTGTTCATCCTGCGGTTGAGTTCGATCTTGTCATCCAGGGTTCCCAGGACCTGGGCAATTTCTTTTTGGGTTTCTATGGGAGGAATATTGATTTCGATTTCCCCAATTACATCAAACGTTATTTGTGGAAATGTGCCTGAACGGCTTTCTGCTTGAGCCTGTAAATAATCAATTGTGGTTTGAGATTTAAGGTATTGATATATATACCGTGTATCATATAATTGCCGGACCCTGAGAACCATTAGCTTTGTAGATACAACATATTTGCTACATTCATCATTCACATAGGCGAATCTTTTGTTTTTTGGCCTTATTTCACTGTACAAGATATCATTTTTACGTATTCTTTTCTTAGCTTGACCGGGAAGATTTTTGGCAGGCATACTTACTCTATTAATAACATAGCCGTCGTAGATATCTGATGTATTCAAAAAAATTGCTATCTCATCAGGACTAGTAAATTTGTAAGTGTCCGACACAGAATCAATTACTTCTCGTAGTTTTACTAACATGTGTTTAGAAGCCCAACTTCTTCAGATTGGCTTTGATCTTTTTTTCCAGCCGGGCGGATTCCTCGAACTGGGCATAAAGTTCCTCGGTCAAGCGCCGCATCTTAGCTTCGAAGGGTTCGCCGTCTTCATCATCCCTGAGCGCCATGCCCACATAGCGGCCGGGGGTGAGCACATGGTTTTGGCTGGCGATCTCCTCCGTGGAGACTGATTTGCAGAATCCGGGGATGTCCTGGTATTCACCCGCGTCTTTGTCTCCCCGCCAGGCGTGATAGGTCCCGGCGATCCTGTCCAGGTCATCTTCTGTGAGTTCCCGGTGGATCTTGTCTATCATCTGTCCCAGTTCGCGGGCGTCGATGAAAAGAGACTCTCCCCGGCGGTCCCGGAAGCGGCCGTTGTTTTTGCCGCGGGAGAGGAACCAGAGGCAGGCCGGTATTGAAGTTGAGTAGAACAGGTTCCCCGGCAGGGCGACCATGCAGTCCACCAGATCATCTTCAATGATGGCCTGGCGGATGGCGCCTTCGCCGGATTGCTGAGAACTCATCGAGCCGTTGGCCAGCACGAATCCGGCCAGCCCCTCCGGGGCCAGATGCCAGAGGAAGTGTTGGATCCAAGCGTAGTTGGCATTTCCTTCGGGCGGAATTCCGTATTGCCAGCGGGGATCCTTGGCCAGTTGGTTTCCGCCCCAGTCCTTCATGTTGAAAGGAGGATTGGCGATCACGAAATCGAACTGGCGGTCCTTATGGAGGTCCTTGAGAAAGCTGTCCCCGTTTTCCGGACCCAGATCGGCCTCTATTCCCCGGATGGCGAGGTTCATCTTGGCCAGGCGCCAGGTGGTGGGGTTGGATTCCTGTCCATAGATGGCAATGTCGCCGATGTGTCCGCCGTGGTCTTCGATGAATCTCTCGCTCTGGACGAACATTCCCCCGGAACCGCAGCAGGGGTCGAAGATCCTCTTACCCGGCACCGGGGCCAGCATGGCCACCAGAAGCTGCACCACACAGCGGGGGGTGTAGAATTGGCCGCTCTTTTTCCCTTCGGCGCTGGCGAATTTGCCCAGAAAGTATTCATAGACCCGGCCCAGGATGTCTTTGGAGCGGTTTTCCTTTTCGCCCAGGCCGATTGTGCCGATCAGGTCCATCAGTTCGCCCAGTTTGGCCTGATCGAGGTCCTGGCGGGCGTAGTTTCCCGGCAGGATGTTCTTCAGGCTTTTGTTGTCCTTTTCTATGGCGGCCATGGCTTCATCGATCAGTTTGCCGATCTCCGGGGTGTGGGCCTTGCCCTGGAGATAGTTCCAGCGGGCGGAGGACGGCACCCAGAAGATGTTGGCGGCGGTGTATTCATCCCGGTCCTCGGGATCGGCCAGGGGTTCCTTCAGCAGTTGATTGTGGTGTTCTTCGAAGGAATCGGAGATGTATTTAAGGAAGATCAGCCCCAACACCACATGCTTGTATTCAGCCGCGTCCATGAAGGGAAGCAGCTTGTTGGCGGTCTGCCAGAGAGTCTCTTCAAAGCCCAGATTGGCGCCGCTGGAATTGTTTGCTGCGCGTTTTGCCATGTACAAACCTCTTTACTTATCGTGTAAAAAAAGACTTATTTCAGACGATATGAACCGGGGATATCTGTCAAGCGGGATTTTTCTGGAGAGGATTATAGTGCGGAAAACAAGGGTCAGTTTGGTCTGGATTCGAATCCCCCCACCGGCCAACAAGTTGTCCGGCGAGGGCTGGATTCCGGGGCCCCTGTCGCTGGCGCGACTTCCCCGGAATGACAGCAAGGCTGTGTCTTCAGAACAAACAGCGGAGCGGCAGCTTCCCCGGAATGACACAGCGGGGCTGGGCGTAATCGGAGTCGCGGGCGTCCCAGCCTGCGAAGGACCGGAGGGGCTTGTTGTTTTAACCAGGAAAGGTCCGTTGGACCTTGGCAGACGGGGACGTCTGCCGCTCCTGTATCTGTGTCTGCCGCTCCTGTATCTGTGTCTGCCGCTCCTGTTATCTGGCAGACGAGGACGTCTGCCGCTCCGATCCGGCGCGGGGTTTAGCTTCCGGCTTTGTCGTCGAGTTCCAGCCAGCGCTGGAGCTTGTCCTGATGGAGGGCGTGGAGGCTTTGCAGATCGGCGCTGATGCGGGCGTAATCGAGGTGGGAGAGCTGTTCGCCGGGTGAATTGAGGGTGTCCTCGAGTTCCGCCACGCGTGCTTCGAGGCTGTCGATCTCCCGGGTAAGGAGGTCGAACTCGCGCTGTTCGTTGTAGGAAAGGCCTTTCCGGGCGCGTTTGGGACGCAGGAGCAGAGCTGGGGCAGCCTGTTCAGCGGCTTCCTCGCGCTGGAATTTCTTCACCAGCAAATAATCGGAGTAGTTGCCGGGGAATTTGCGGATGGAAGTGCCTTCGAAGATGAAGAGGTAATCCACGCAGCGGTCGAGGAAAAAGCGGTCGTGAGAAACCACGAGGAGGCAGCCGGCAAAGGCGTCCAGATAGTCCTCGAGGATCTCCAGGGTGCGGATGTCGAGGTCGTTGGTGGGTTCGTCCAGGATGATGAAATTCGCGCCGAACATGAGGGATTTGAGCAGGTAGAGGCGCTTGAGCTCACCGCCGGAGAGGGAGGAGAGTTTCTGCTGCTGCATTTTGGCGTCGAAGAGAAAGCGCTTCAGCATTTCGGCGGCGGTCACCTTGCTGCCGTCGCGGGTCTTGATCACCTCGGCGTATTGGGCGATGTAGTCGTAAACGCTGAGGAGGGGATCGAAGCTTTCGTCCTCCTGCCGGTAGTAGGAAAAATGGGTGTTCACGCCCACTTTGACGCTGCCGAGGTCGGGCTCCACCTCGCCGGTGATGACCTTGAGCAAAGTGGTTTTGCCGCAGCCGTTGGGTCCCAGGACGCCGATCCGCTCGCGGGGCTGGAAATTGTGGTCGATATCGGTGAACAGCTCCTGGGAACCGTAACTTTTACTGAGTTTATGCAGCTCCAGGATGGTCTTGCCGAGGCGGTCCGTCTGAAAGGAGATATCGAGCTCGGCGTTGGAGATGAGGTAGCTCTTGGAAAGGAGTTCGCGCACGCGGTCAACGTGGTTTTTGGGCTTGGTGGCGCGCGCTTTGGCGCCGCGGTTCAGCCAGTCGAGCTCTTTTTTGAGCTGGGCCTGGCGGCGGGTTTCCTTGCGCTGGGCCCCGGTGGCGCGGATGAGGTGGCCGCGCACGTAGGCGGAATAATTGCCCTCGTGGATGTGGCAGCGGCCGTGGGCGATCTCCAGAACCCGGGTGCAGACGGCATCCAGGAAATAGCGGTCGTGGGTTACGAAGATGACGGTCTTTTTGGTTTCGGCCAGCAGGTCCTGCAGCCATTCGATGGCTTCGAGGTCCAGGTGGTTGGTGGGTTCGTCGAGCACGAGGATGTCCGGTTCGGCCACCAGAACGCGGGCGAGGTCGGCCTTGCGGCGCTGTCCTCCGGAGAGGAGGGCGAGGGGTTTGGCAAAATCCGTGAGACCGAGTACGGTGAGCATGGCCTTGTAGCGGTGTTCCTCGTCGCTTTCGGCGGCAAAGGGGACGGGTGGCTGGATGTAGTCCAAAACGCTCATATCCGCGGTTTGCGGAGCTTCCTGAGGCAGATATCCGAGCTTGAGGCCGCTGCGGATGACGAGGCTGCCTTCCGTGGGATCGATCTGGGAAGCGAGCACTTTGAGCAGGGTGGATTTGCCGCAGCCGTTCACGCCCACCAGGCCGATCTTGTCGCCGGAATGGATGCCGAGGTCGAGCCCGGAAAAGATCACCTTGCTGCCTATCTGCTTGGCCAGGTTGGCAAGGGTGATGACAACTTCGGAGGCCACGATCAGAAAACCTGGCGTCCCTGAGGCGATTCGAACGCCTGACCTTCACCTTCGGAGGGTGCCACTCTATCCAGCTGAGCTACAGGGACGCGGAAACTTGTTAACATCGATTTTGAAAGGGGCAAATCTGTCAATCGTTTTGGAAAGCGCGATCCGCCTTACAGGCGTCGAATTCGCTTTTCCCGCATAGGAATGCCGTGGCCTGGGGAGCCACGCCGCGAAGCTGTTCGGCAATGGCGTGGGCCAGGATGTTGATCTCCCACTGGGCGTGTTCGTCGCAGCGGAGGCGGATGAGGTGGTAGAGCTCGCGGAGGTTCATTTTCACCAGCACCTTCACGCGATCGGCGTTGAGGCGCGCGTAGCAGGCAAGCTCGTCCGAGATCGAGGCCAGAGCTTTCTTCAGGTCCATAACCCGGGGCAACAGATCATGCCATTGGGAGGAGCGGCCTGCCTCCCCGATCACCTCGGGCAGCACCCAGAGACGCGAACTGGGATGTTTCTGCCTGATCACGGATCCCACCCGGTGGCGTTTGAACTGGGCCCAGCAGCTTTCCGTCAGGCTGAGCTCAAAAGAGAAATCCACCAGTTCAAAGGCGCGGGGCATCTTTGTCCAAGGGCGGATATCCGCGAAGACCTGGTCCCACATGTCCTGTTTCACCTTGGCAGCAAAGCCGGACGTGGCGTCGAGGCATTGCTGCCAACTGCCCTGAGTTTGTTCATACAGCAGCGCCGCGAGGATCGTGTCATCGGCGTTCGGGGTATGTGTCAGCAGGCGCACGAGCTCCTCATCCTGAAAATCGTCGCGGGGAATTTTGGGGTTGAGGGCGCGGAAACTTCCCGTGAAAGGTTCCGCCTCCACGTGGCGGACCAAGGAGGGGCATACTTCTCTGGCCGGCTTCAGCAAAGCGGCGTGCAGTTCCCGGGCTTCCCTGAGCGGACTGGCGATCAGGCGCCGGAGCAGGTTTTCCAGGCTGCGGGCGTTGAGGGTCATCCCCAGCTGGGTGGTGGTGGCCAGAGGCAGGATGTAGCGGGCGTCTTCCTTGGCCATGCCGTCCCGGGCCTGAGCGGCAAGCTCCGGAAAATCCGAGGCGTACAAGCTCTTCAGGGCTTTGTAACTGGCCTGGTATTCGGCGAACAGCGCGTCCATAACGCTGATGTATTCACGCCTAAGAGCGGAATGGGCCGGAAGTTCAAGCTCAGCCGGGATCACGTAGTCCCTGGCAAAGGTAACATAGCGCTGGGATTTTTCGGTGAAAGAGGCGAAGCGCAGGGTTTCCAGGCTTTCGGTGAGGAGACGGGAAACTCCGATCACATCGAAGTTGAAGACGGCGTGTTCGGCCACGGAGGCGTGGCCCAGGTCAAAGACGATGGCCTGGTTCGATTTTCTCGCCTGGGCGACATCCGCCAGCGCCTCCGCGCGCAGTTCGGAAACGGATTTGGCGCTGCGGCTGATGCGGGCGTAAGCGGCTGAGATCACCTCCGGAGTGGCGGAAGCCTGGTCCAGAGAGCGGATCAGAGAGCTGTCGATATTGTAGCCGGCGAGGGTGACTTTCAGCATATCGCTCAAAGCAGGGCGGTGACGCTGCTGGCGCCGATGCGGTTGGCGCCGGATGCGATCATGGCCAAAGCTTGTTCGTGGGTGCGGATCCCGCCGGAGGCCTTCACGCCGATCTTGGGGCCCACCGTCTGCCTCATCAGGCTTACGTTGGCCACTGTGGCCCCGGCAGGGCCGAAACCGGTGGAGGTCTTCACGAATTCCGCGCCGGCTTTCTTGGCGTAGAGCGAGCAGGCGATGATCTCCTCTTCCGATAGGAAACAGGTTTCCAGGATCACCTTGAGCAGCACCCTGTTGCTGCGGCAGAGTTCCGCGATGTTGCGGATGAGTTCAAAGGAATGCAGGATGTGGCCGCTTTTCACGGCACTGAGGTTCTGCACCATGTCCAGTTCCTCGATGCCGGTGTTGATCACGGCCAGGGCCTCCGCGGCCACAGCGTAGGTATAGCCGGCGCCGAGGGGGAAATTGATCACGGTGCAGGACTTGACGGCGGCGGAAAGGCGCAGTTGCAGGGGATGGGAAAAGTGGGAATTAACGCAGACGGAGGCGCATTTATGGTCGTTGGCGAGGTCGCAGAGGGCGTTCACCTCGGCCTGGGTGGCGTCGGCGCGGAGGAGGGTGGCGTCGATGATGGAGGCGATCCCGGCGGCGGGGTCGTAAAGCTGGTCCGGCTTGGCGGCACGGCAGACGGCGCAGCCCAGGCAGATGGCGTGGGCGCCGCCGCATTTGCAGGGAGGATTGTCTCCAAAGAGACGCCGGGCGATGCTTTCGATCTGGTTCATGAGGAAACTCCTGTGGGTTTGTTGATGGCCCCCGCGACCAACTGGCCGCAGGCCCCGCTGATATCCGCGCCTTTGCTGCGGCGGAGCATCACAGCCTGGGGCAGGTCGCGCGCGTGGCCCATGAAAGCCTCGATCTCGGCTTCCGTGGGGGCCCGGAACGGCAGGGAGGGCACGGGGTTGTAAGGAATGAAATTGAGCTTGCAGGAAAGGTCGCCGCAGAACTTGCGCAGGGCTTTGAGGTCCGGGGCGGCCATGTTCACATCCGGAATGATGATGTATTCCAGGGTGATCCGGAAGGGGCTGTGCTGCTGATAGTAGAGCAGGGCTTTTTTCAGCACCGGCAGGGGAAACTTGTGGTTCACCGGCATCAGTTGGCCGCGTACCTCATCCCGGGCGGAATTGAGCGACACCGCCAGCTTCACCTTGAGGCCGGATTCGGCCAGACGCTGGATGCCGGGCACGATCCCGCAGGTGGATACGGTAACGCGGCGCGGGCTGAAGGCCAGGGCGCGGGCGTGCTGGATCAGTGAGACGGCGTCCAAAACGTTGTCCAGATTGTCCAGCGGCTCGCCCATGCCCATGAAGACAAGGTTGGTGAGGGCGGGATCGGCCTCAGAGGCTGCCAAAAGGATCTGCTGCACGATCTCGTGACCGCCCAGGTCTCGCTTCCTGCCCATCCGGCCCGTGGCGCAGAAAGCGCAGGCACGGGCGCAGCCCACCTGGGTGGAAACGCAGAGGGTCTGTTTCCTGGCCTGGGGCATCAGCACCATCTCGATCTGGGCGCCATCAGCCAAAACCAGCCGATATTTGGCGCTGCCATCCGCGGAGAGTTTTTTTTGGGCGACAAAGGGCATGGCAAGATCGAAAGCGCCAGTGAGGGCGGCGCGGAAATCCGGGGCCAGATCGGTCATCAGGGTGGGATCGAAGACGTATTTGCGGTAAACCCAGTTCAGCAGCTGGCGCACCCGGTAAGCCGGGAAAGCGGCGCTGAAAAAGCTCTCCAGCTCTTCCGGCCGGATCCCGTAGAGGCTGCTCAGCATGGCTCGATGTCCGGCACGGAGATGACTTTGAGTTTTTGGAAGCTCTCCAGATCCACCTCGGTGAGGCTTTGATCTTCGTCTGAAAGGTGGATCCGCTGGTTCAGGACATCGGTCTTGAACACGTACATCCGCTTGCCTTTGAGCTCCACGCAGGTGCCGGGGATGGGATAGCCGCGGGATTCCTCCACGTAGAAATCCTCCTCGAAATTGAGGCAGCAGAGCAAACGCCCGCAGGGACCGGAGATCTTGGCCAGGTTGCCGGCCAGGTTCTGGTCCTTGGCCATCTTGATGGTGACCTGGTTAAAGCGTTTCAGAAAATTCCCGCAGCAGTACTGGAGTCCGCACATGCCATATCCGCCCAGGCGCTTGGCCTCGTCGCGCCCCGTGGTTTGATGCAGTTCGATGCGGGTGCGGAAAACGTTGGCCAGTTCACGCACGAAGACCCGGAAATCGATCCTGCCCTCGGCAGTGAAGAAAAAGGTGAGTTTGTTGCCATCGAACTGATAGATGGTCTCGATCAGCTTCATTTCGAAGGAATAGCGGGAGAGGATGTCGGCGTAGGTTTGGGCGGCTTTTTCCTCTTCCAGGGGCAGGCTGCGGAGCTTTTCTAGGTCGAGTTCGGTGGCGACGCGCCTGATCCTGTAAACCCGGCCGGTTTGTGGCAGTTGGGCGCCGATCTCGTCTCCGGACACGCTGAGGTGGGTAACCTGGGCGATGTCCTCACCGCGCTCCACTTCCACAATGATGAGGTCTTCCGGAGCGATGGGCAGATTTTGGGTGTTTTGGTAATAACCCAAACGGCCGGTCCGGAATTCCACTTCCATGTATTCCTGGATGGGCACTTCAAGGTTGCGCTCAGACACCGGACCTCCCGTGCAAAACGCGGAACACTTCAGTTTCGGCGGGGCTGAACTCCAGATCGCGGCGTGCTTTCACCAGGGTGGCGGTGGCGCAGAAACGATCGAAGCGATAGCTTTCAAGTTCAGAAGCCTGGCCCCAGGAAAAGTCCGGGATGAAGCCCGAGATCAGGTGCGGACCCCAGAGGTTGGAGCCAACGCCGATCACGCAGCCAGTGTTGATGCTGGTGTTGATGCCCAGTTTGGCGTGATCGCCAATGAGAGCGCCCAGGAACATGGAGCCGGAATCGACCCGGGAACCGCTGAGATAGGAGTAAAAACCCACGCTGCCGTAGGTGTTCTTGAGGTCGCTGTTGTTGGTGTCAGCACCGAGGTTGACCCATTCTCCGATGAAGCTGTGGCCCAGAAAACCGTCGTGCTGCTTGTTCGAATAGGCCTGGAAGATGCTGCCCTCCACTTCTCCGCCGACCTTGCAGACAGGGCCGATGGAAGTGCCGCCGTAAACCTTGGCACCCACGCGGACCAGGGATCGTTTACCTATGTAGGCCGGGCCTGTGATCACGGCGTTGGCCAGCACCCGCGCGCCCTGATCGAGTACGATCGGCCCGTCGGAGGCGTCCAGCACCACACCCGGTTTCAGATCCACGTTCTCACCTATCCAGATGCTGTAGGGATTCAGGGCGGTGACGCCCAGTTCGGTTTCAAAGTAGTTGTCGTTATCGTAGAAAAGGTGCTCAAAATCGAAGCGCAGCAGGCGATCGTTGTCGTGAATGATGTCGCTGAGGTTGTGGTAGAGCTCCAGATCGGAGGGCAGCAGCGTGTAGCCTTGGCCGGCAAGACCGTCCAGGGTGGGCAGGGCCGGTGTCTCTTTCAGGGTGCGCAGGGCCAGGATGACCTCCCCCTGGTGAAGACAGTGGCCCGCAGGCAGATTTTTCACGGCTTCGATCGAGGCCTGATCCACCCGCAGGCGCGAATTCACCAGCAGGGTATGGGCCGGGGCGGGTTGGTTCACGCGCCACTCGGGTTTACGCTCCCGGTATAGCTCTGTCAGCAGGGGATCCGTCCAGACGGCGGTATCGTCGGAGTCTTCCAAAAACTGCTGCAGCCTCTGCCGCAGCTTGAGAATGCCGCAGCGCAGGTCGCCCACGCTCCGGTTTTCGGCCAGGGGAAAGAAAGCCGCCCGGTGCTGGTCGTCAAAAACTAACATGGTTCACACTCCTCACGGGGTTCAAAGTTCCTGCTCAAACTGGTCCTGGAAATTGTAGCTGGGCGCGAAATTGTAGGACAGCGAATCGCGCGACACCACCGGTTCATAGCCTTCGATGAAGACTTCCGAGATGCCGCCGCCCCTCACTACGAAACCGGTGTAGGGATTGATGTTCAGATGCACGATCCGGGGCGGTTCCACAAAGGTGTAGCGGGAATCGTTGGCACTGGGGGTGCGGCCGTTGTTGTCGATCTGGATGGCCTTGGTCATGATCGGCCCCCAAATGCTGGCCGCGAGGGCGGAACCCGATTTCAGGTTGCGGTTGTCGAATCCCGTCCAGATGCCCAGAGTGTAGGCCTTGTTGAAGCCGATGAACCAGGAATCGTTGTTTTGATTGCTGGTTCCTGTCTTGCCCGCATTATCCCAGTAATAGCCGTTCCGCGAGGAAGCCCCGGTGCCGGATTTGGCAACAGTTTGCAGCATGCTGGTCATCAGATAGGCCACCTGAGGCGAACAAACGTTGTATTTCTGCGAGTTGATCCGCTCGATCAGCTTGCCGTTCATGTCCTCGATCTTGGTCACGAAGACGGGTGCCGCGCGCTTGCCGTCGTTGGGAAAGGCCGTGTAGGCGGCGATCAGGTTCAGCGGGGTTACTTCATAGGCCCCGAGAGCCGCGGTGAGATCTTTGGGATCGGCTTTGAGGCCAAACCGGCGAAAGGCGTCCCGCACCGCGGGCAGTCCGATATCCTCGGCGCACCGCACCGCCCAGGTGTTGTAAGACCACTGCAGAGCCACGCGCATACGCGTGTTTCCGTGGTAGGAGCCGCCGGAGTTTTTGGGAGACCAGTTGCCGATGGTGATCGGGGCGTCGGGCAGGATCTTGGCAGGATGGTAGCCCTTTTCCACCGCGATGGTGTAATAAATGGGTTTGATGGATGATCCCGGCTGCCTCCTGGCCTGGGTCATGCGGTTGAATTTGCTGTGCTCGAAACTGCGTCCGCCGATCAGCACGCGGACGTATCCGGTCTTGTTCTCGATCAGGGCCAATCCGCCCTGGATGTATTTGGTGTCGATATCCTGGGCGTCTTTGGGGACCGATGAATAGCGGTTGGGAAAACCGCCGCTGTTTTCCACCCGTCTCAGGTAGGCGTTGAACAGGGAATCCGCGGCCGAAGACATCTCCGAATCCAGGGTGGTGTAGATCTTCAGCCCGCCCTCGAAGAGGCGTTCGGTGCCATATTTGTTTTCCAGATAGGAGCGCACCTGCTCGATGAAATAGTCCGAGGCGAACCGGGCGTAGCTGCCTCCCCGCTGGGAATTGACAGGAGAGGCAAGGGCTTCCTGGTATTGTTCCTCCGTGATCTTGCGGGTTTTGAGCATGCGCCCCAAAACGAGGTCACGCCTGCTTTTAGCCCGCTCGGGATGCTTGAAGGGATCATAATAATTGGGGCGCTGGATCATGCCCACGATCAGGGCTGATTCCGGCAAGTTGAGATCGCGGGCGTGTTTGTTGAAATAATAGAGGGAGGCCGTCTCCACGCCGTGATTTTGGGAGCCCCAAAAGATCTTGTTCAGATATATCTCCAGGATCTCGTCCTTGGAGAAAGTGGCCTCGATCTTCAGGGACAGCACGATCTCGCGCATCTTGCGGGCGATGGTTTTATCCAAAGTGAGAAACATGTTGCGGGCCATCTGCTGGGTGATGGTGCTGGCGCCTTCCGAGAAATCACCCGTTCTGATGTCGGTCATCAGAGCCCGCACCATGCGAATGGGGTCCACGCCCAGGTGATAATAGAAGCGTTTGTCTTCCGTGGCGATCAGAGCGTCGATCAGATGGGGAGGAAGTTCCTTGAGGGAAACCAGCTTCCGCTTCTCGAAGGCGAACAGGTAGATCATCCGGCCGCTGCGGTCGTAAACCTCGCTGCCGGTGCGCAGGGTGTAATTCTTCAGCTCCACCGTGGGCGGCAGATCGTCCTGATAATACCACAGGGCGCCGATGAACACGCCGATCAAGACGCACGCGGCGATGCCTCCGATCAGGAGGATGCTGCGCCATTTCTGTTTATTCTCTTTCTTCATGATATCCATTCTTATGTTTTGCGAATCTTTCTTTTACCCTTAGCAGGACCCAAGCTGTGAGGATTCCGCTGAGCAAGCCTAAAAACAGCAGCAATGGTGTCAACACAAAAACTTGCGTGCCCGGCAAAACCACCGTTTGAACCAGCACGAGTTGCACAATGTTGTGCGCCACCGCCCCGCTGACACTCACCCCGTACTCCGTGAAGCCAAGGTTCGCGGCAAGGGCGGCCCACATGGCGAAAATGGCCGCGAGGCCTCCGCAGAGAGAGAGCAAGGTGGCCGGAGACAACAGGGTGAAGGTGACGGCTCCCGCGACCAGAGATTTGGTGATGGCCACCACGAACGCCTGCAGGGGTTTTCTTTCGAACAGCAGATGCATCACCACGATATTGGAAAGGCCCAGCCGGAGAAAAGGCAGCGGCAGCAAGCGCATGATCAGGTTTTCAAACACATGGATGCTGCAGGCTGTGGCTGTGAGAAAAGCCAGCATCAGCAAGGGATTGGGCTTGACGGTCCGCAGGGTTGAACTCACGGCAGCATCTCACTCACCGATCCGCAGGAATTGCCTGATCAGGGGATCCCCGGTTTGCCACAATTGGGCCAGTGGCCCGTAATGGAGCACCCGGCCTTCGTCCAGAAACAGCACCTGGTCGCCGATGGCCTCCAGATCGCGGGTATCGTGGGTGATGGTGATCGTGGTGGCCCGACCGGAGGAGATGATCCGGGTGATGTAATAGATGATCTCAGCCGCCGTGATCGGGTCCAGGCCCGAAACCGGCTCGTCGAAGATTATGTAGCGCGGATCGTAAACCAGGGCCCTGGCGATGCCCACGCGCTTGCGCATGCCACCGCTGAGTTCGGCGGGATGTTTGTCCATGATGTCTTCCAGGCCAACCACGGCCAGGCTTTGGG
The DNA here is from genome assembly GCA_020532085.1 of Candidatus Cloacimonadota bacterium. Classification (NCBI taxonomy): domain Bacteria; kingdom Pseudomonadati; phylum Candidatus Cloacimonadota; species Candidatus Cloacimonadota bacterium. The sequence goes on from JAJBAV010000010.1 coordinate 24,289, forward strand.
CCACCTTTTCCCTGATGGCGTCGTGTTCCAGTTCACCTCTTTCGTAGAGGGGCAGGGCTACGTTCTGGAACACAGTGTAAGAATCCAGCAGCGCCGAATTTTGAAAAACCATGGCAAAATCCTGGCGAACATTGAAGCTGAGGTGGCTGGCAGCATCGAAAACATCCCCACCGTCAACCCTCACGGTTCCACCGTCTGGATGGAAAAGGCCCATCAGGGTCTTGATCAGCACAGTTTTCCCCGAGCCGCTGCGCCCAACAATGATCAGGTTTTGGCCGTCTTCCAGCCTGAAACCAACATCTTGCAAGAGGACCTGGCCGCCAAGGCTCAGACAGAGGTTATCAACTTCGATCACGGAAGATCCAGTATGCCCCGAACGCCAGGACCAAACCCGCGGCGTTGGCGGCAAAATCCCAAACCGAGACCGACCTTTGGGGGATGAGATGCTGATGCCATTCATCCAGACCAGCTGACACCAGCAGCGCCAGGTAGATCCACCCGAGGTTCTGGGAACCCCACTCCACCCGGATGACCGCCCGGTTGGTGAGCAATCCCAAGACCAGGTAAACGCCGATATGGGCGAGTTTATCCAGACTGAGGAGCTTGGGCGCGGGCAGGCTTTTACCCGGTAAAGAAGAGACCAGCCAAATCAGCGCCAGCCAGATCAGTGGCGGCCAAACAGTTCTTGCGAAGAGGTTTTTCCCCCTCGAGCCGTTCAGGCCCGGGGCGTTTTGGTGGTCAGGCATGCGTCACTCGTTTTCTGCTTCCAGCAGAGTGATCTCCACCTGTTTTATGCTTCTTCCGTCACTCTCCAGGATCCTGAACATCAGGGCGTTGTCCAGCACGTGGGTCTCCCCTGCCGCGGGCACGTGATTGAACTGGGACAGCAGGTATTCCGCCACGTTGTCGTACGCGTCGGTATCTATGGAGGAGTTGAATTCCTGGTTGAACTGGCGGATGTTGAACACACCTCTCACCCGGCAGGTTTTGGCATCGATCCGAACCAGTTCGGGCGATTCGTCCCGATCGTATTCGTCATGGATCTCGCCCACGATCTCTTCCAAAATGTCCTCGAGGGATATGATGCCCGAGGTTCCGCCGTATTCATCCACCACCACGGCCATCTGCATCTTTCTGGTTTTGAACTGGTTGAGCAGGGTCTGGACTTTCATGTTTTCGGTAACGAACCAGGCGGGCCGCATCAGTTCGCTGAGATTGGTTTTTTCCGGAAACAGCAGCAGGTCCTTCACATAGATCACGCCCACGATGTCATCGATCGTTTCGCGATACACCGGGATGCGGGAGTGGCCGCTGGAGATGATCAGATCACGCAGATTATCCAGGCTCTGTTTCACCTCGATCGCCTTGACCCTCACCCGGGGCACATAGATCTCGGTGAGCTTGGCTTCCCTGAAGCGGAACAGGCCGACCAGCATCTGCTTTTCGTTTTCGTCGAGGCTGTGTTTCGAATGCTCGGATTGGATCAGATTGTGAAACTCCTCCGCCGTGAGCCTGGACATCATGTTTTTATCGGAACTCTGCCGGCTGGAGATCAGGAGGCTGAATTTATCTATCAGCCAAACGGGCAGATAGAGGATGTAACTGATGATCTGCAAAGGCAGGCTAACAACCCGGGCATAATTGTTCGCTGTGGCCAAAGCCACCAGTTTCGGAATGATCTCGCCGAAGGTGACGATCAGCAGAGTGGAGACGATCACCTGCACCGTTACCGAAAGGGAGGTGTCAAAGCCCCGTTCTTGGGCGATCTTCAGGGCGAGAAGGGTGGTCAGGGACGTAAACCCCATGTTCACGAAAGTGTTACCCAGCAGGATCGTGATCAAAAGCTGCCGGGGCCTTCTCAACATGCCCAGGATCCTTTTCGCGCTCGCGTGTTTGCTGTTTTCCAGCTTCTTCAGATAAATGCGGGGCAAAGAGAAAAAGGCGGTCTCGGATCCCGAGAAATAGGCTGAGAGCAGCAAGAGAATGAATATGACCGGAATCAAAGGTAATATACTACCGTCATCCACTTTGGTGTGTACCTTCCATTTTGCTAATGTAGTATGCTTCTTTTACTTTCATCTGTTTAAAGTCTCCCGCGCGAATGTGGTCATAGCCAAATCCGTGCAGCAGGCCATGGATAAATATCTCCATCAGTTCTTTGTTTATGCTTTTGGGACCCTTTTGCCGCTGGAGTTGTTTTATGTCAATCAGAATATCGCAGATCACGGTCCCGAGCTCCAATGAAACCTCGCCGGGAAGGCCTTCCGCGCCGTTGAAGCAGAGCACGTCGGTCACCGCGTCATCACCCCGGTAAAGCAGGTTGTACCGGCGGATCTGTTCGTCAGTGCAGATCAGCACCCCGATCTCGCATTCACCCTTGGGCAATTCCTCGGCGCAGACCAGTTCTGCCGCGGCCCGCAGGGGTTCCGGATCCACCTGGATCCCGGTCTCGTTCTCAAAGGTGAAGGTCAGACAGCTCAAGATGGCTTTGCTTCCGGGTAATCCAGGCGTTTGCGGAAAACGCTTTCCAGCACGGGACACATGGCTTTCCGGGCCAGGGCCAGATCTTTGAGGGTGATGGGCGCTTCGTCGAACTGGCCCTCCCGGATCAGGCGCTGAATGGTGTCGTCAACCAGTTTGGCTATCTCAGCGTCGGTGGCGGCACTTTTGGATTTGCTGGTGGATTCCACCACGTCCGCCAGCATCACCAGGGCCGCTTCCTTACTTTGGGGCAGGGGCCCCGGATAGCGAAAGGCGTCCAAATCCGCAACCTCTCCCTGGCGCTGGGCAGCCTCCAGAAAATAGCGAATGTAGCTGGTGCCGTGATGCTGCCAGATGATGTCGACCACAGCTTTGGGGATGCGGTGTTTTTCGGCCAGCACCGCCCCTTCTTTCACGTGATCGCGAATAATGTCCGCGCTCTCTTCCGGCGTGAATTTGGAGTAGAATTCCGCCGACTCTTCATTGTTCTCGGTGAAGATCTCCGGATTGACCGATTTGCCGATGTCGTGGAAATAGCTGCCCACCCTGGCCAGGGAGGAATTGGCACCGATGGCCGCGGCGGCACGTTCGGCCAGGTTGCCCACCATCAGGCTGTGGTGATAAGTGCCCACGGCGTTGGTGGCCAGCCTTTTCAACAGGGGATGGTTGAACTCCTGCAGTTCCAGCAGCACTTGTTTGGTGGCGCGGTTCCATTTGTGCTCAAAAAAGTTTACCAAGGCCAGACAGCCCAAAACGGAGATGGTGGTGGAAACCAGCGAATACCCGGAGATCCGGAACAGGCTTTGCGTTTTTTCCACCAGGTTGTCACCTGTGTAAGAGATCAGGGATAGCGCGCTGTTGATCAAGTTCACGGCCAGATAGAGGAACAGCCAGATCTTGATGAACTTGTGCCGGGACTGGAATCTATGGATCAGGGCCAGGGTTATCAGGGTGGATAACAGCAGCAAGGCCATGCCGGAAGCGTCCCAGTTAATGAATGGACCCAGCAGAAGAACGGCACTGGCAGTGTAAAAGTAGCCCAAAGTGTAACCCAACAGGATGGCTGCTGGAAGGATCACCAAGGCAAACGGCACCAGGCTGGCCTGCAGCCCCAGAACATCGTTTGTGAGCAAAGCGGCCAGTATGATCGCCAAAAAACCGGCGTTGAGCACCGCCGCGCCGGCAAGGCCGTGCTCTTCCCGCAGTGGTGACAGCCAATAATGCAGGTTGAAAGTGAAAACGACGATCAAAATGAAGAGCAGCAGCCCCATGAAGCCCAGCCACTGCAGCAGCGTGGATTTCCTTTCCCCCCGGGCCTGATATTCGCGGGCCAGGGAGTTCATCTTGTTGATGTCTTCCTGATTCAGCCTCTGATTGAGGCGGATGATCACCTCGTTCTGCCGGACCATGCCGCTTACCCGGTCGATGGAATCCAGCAGCTGTTTTTGCAGCTCCGCGTAACTATCAGCGTCCACCACCAGATTTGCCAGGATCAGTTTCCCGGCATTATTGTCCACCAGCATCGCCAGGGAGGGCTCCAGTTTCTGCAGAATGAGGCGCTTGGCCTCGGCCAGTTCAAAATATCGGGTCAGACTGCGTTGCTGCGTGCCGCCGTCTGTTTTCACCCGGATGCTGTCTCCGCTGATGCCCGCATAGATGCCGGCCCGGTACAACTGCTCCAGCGCTTCCTTGATCCTGGCATGGGAAGCGGCTATGCGCTGTTTGTCGCCTGTGAGCAGCAAGCCGGGATTGTCCAGCTGGAACCCCTGCTGCCTGCCACTGAGTGCCACTGCCCCGGGATCGGAGCTGTCGGCGGCTTCGTAGATGAGGTCAAACAGCCGGTCCAGGCTGCTGTAGGCCTCAAACTCCACATCCGGACTAAGCAGATACGGTTTTCCCGCCTGGGCCAGTTTGGCGGAATACTCTTCCTGAACCTGGTCCTCGGTCTTGAATACCGGAAAGTCGAAAGGCGCCAGGATGTCGTATTCGGCGATCTGGCCTTCGGAAAACTGAAACTCAGGATAGTCCTGCCTGCTGGCTTTGGTGAGCTGATACAGCCCCACCACGCTCAGAGTGATGATAACTGTCAGCAAAATGAACTTTGAACTCATGGGTTTAGCTTTCTTTCCCCGGTATTTCTGTCAAGGGGCTTCGCTGAAAGCGGGGCGATTTTTCAGACTCGCGGTAACTGCCTGGCTCCGCAATCATTTGTCCAGCGCTCCATACAGCTCTTTGACATCACGGACCCGGAACATCTTCCCCTTTTGCCTCAGCTTCGCGTGAGCCGACACAAACACCTTCTCGTAGCCCAATTTGACTGCTTCGTTGACCCGGGAGTCGAGTTGGGACACCGGCCGCACTTCGCCGTTCAGGCCAACTTCCCCGATGAACACCGATTTTTCCGGCAAGGGCTTGTCCTTGAGGCTGGAAATTATCGCTGCCAAAATGGCCAGATCAAGACCGGGATCGGAGGAGCGGATGCCCCCCGCGAGATTGATGAAGACGTCGCTGGAGCGCAGATACAGGGCCAGGTTTTTTTCCAGGATGGCCAGCAGGATGGCCAGCTTCTTCTGTTCCAGCCCCACCACCACCCTCTGGGGCGTGCCATAGTTGGAGGCGGTCGCCAGGGATTGCACTTCCACGATGAATGACCGCGAACCCTCCATCACGCAACCGATGGCGGTACCGTTGTGCTCTCCGTCGTTGGAGAGAAAGATGTGATTGGGATTGGGCACTTCCACCAAGCCCAGATTGGTCATCTCAAAGATGCCGATCTCGTTGGTGGAGCCAAAGCGGTTCTTCACAGCCCGCAGGATCTTGTACTGGCCGCGCAGTTCGCCTTCGAAATAGAGCACCGTGTCCACCATGTGCTCGATGATCTTGGGCCCGGCCACAAAGCCTTCCTTGGTCACGTGGCCCACCATGAACACGGGCATCCGCAGGGTTTTGGCGCTACGCAGAATGCGGTTGCTGGTTTCGCGCAGCTGGGTGATGCTTCCCGGCAACGAATCCAGGCTGGGCAAGCTCACCGATTGGATGGAATCCACGATCAGGATGTCCGGCTGGCTTTCCTCTGCCGCCTTGAGCATCAGCTCCGCGTCGTTGGTGCACAGCAGCCAGATGTTCTCGCTGCCCACGTTCAGCCGGGTGCTGCGCAGATGGATCTGCTCAGCGCTTTCCTCGCCCGAAACGTAGAGCACTTTCCTGCCCTGGTTTCCCATCCATTGCGAAAGCTGGAGCATGAGGGTCGATTTGCCGATGCCCGGCTCGCCGCCGATCAAAACCAACATTCCGCTCACGATGCCGCCTCCGATCACCAGATCGAATTCCCGCACTCCCGTGGCGGCGCGGGCATCCCCGGTATATTTAAGGTCCCGGATCCGCTCCGGTTTGGGCAACTGCAGGTCGGAAACACCACCCTTGCTGGCTTTCCCGGTTACCCTGGTACTCTCCTTGAGGGTTCCCCAGCTTCCGCAGGAAGGACATTTCCCGCTCCACTTGGTGGTTTCGAAGCCGCAATCCGCGCAAAAAAAGATGGTCGCCATTTTTTTCTCCTTGCTTTGTGGCATTTTTTCCACAACCCAAAATATGGCAAGTTTTTTTTCCAATCTGCGTTTGGGCATCCAGGCCACCTTTTCAGTTCACCCGAAACCATCGCAGGCCGGAAAATTTTTCTTGCTTAATCTAATAGTCTCATTATTATTGTATTCAGAGGTTCAGAACAGTATGAAGGCTAAGATCATCGTTTTTGGAACACCAACTTGTTCTTGGTGCAGAAAAGTGAAAGATTACCTTTCCTCACATGGTTTTACCTATAAATACATCGATGTTTCAAAGAACGAACAGGCTCTGCGGGACATGCAGCGTAAAACTGGTCAGCTGGGTGTGCCTCAACTCTGGATAAACAATACCGCGGTGGTCGGTTTTGACAAGGACAAGATAAACCGTCTGCTGCAAATACAATAACTAAGGAGAATGCCATGAAAGTCAACGCTGAACATTTTCACGGAATGATCACCCGACTTCAGGTGGTTCTGAGCGAGATCGACTATGCTCAGAAAGCGTGTCTGCAGGCTGGAAAAATGGAATGCCAGCTGCTCAATCATCTCTTCGCGGTGAAGGAACCGGTCAACATGAACGAGCTGGCCAAGGTCCTCAACGTTTCCCACAGCCGCATCACCAGGATCATGGACAACCTGGTAAGCAAAATGCTCGTGATGCGCAAACCCTCGGAAAAGGATCGCCGCTGCTGGTTCGCCATCATCACCGAAAAAGGCAAGAAGTTGGCTGAAAACAGCCGCCAGACGGTTGTTGACCATCAAAAGAAGATCATCACCCAGATCCCCGAGAAAGACGTGGATGAGGTTTACAAAGCCCTTAAAACCTATGTAGAAAAGTACGAGGAAGTGCTGAAAGCTACCACAGTGGACATTTGATGAGCAGCAAAACAACCCTCACCTGGACCGGCGGCATGGCCTTTGACGCCGAAGCCAACGGCCACCACCTGACCTTGGATGCCGATGCCGAATGGGGCGGAAAGGATCTCGGTCCGCGCCCCAAACCCTTGTTACTGATCGCCCTGAGCGGTTGCTCGGGCATGGATGTGGTTTCCCTGCTGCAAAAAATGCGCGTGGAAAACTACAAGTTCCGCGTTGACGTGGAGGCCGACTCCACCACAGAACAACCCATCACCTACCACACCATCAGGGCTGATTTTCGCTTTTGGGGTGAAAACCTCCCCCCCGAAAAAGTCCTCAAAGCCGTCAGGCTTTCAGTGGAACGTTATTGCGGAGTGCATGCCATGCTCTCAAAAGCGGCCAACATCATGGTTCGAACTTTCATCAACGACGAAGAGGTAACATCGTGAATAAACTCATCATAATGCTGCTGTTAAGCATGGTCCTGATAGTAGGTTGCCAGGCCGAAGATACTGAAATGAAGCCTGCCGAAGCTGAAGTACAAATGCCTGAAAGCGCTGAAATTACCTATGAACCTGGCACGTGGATCTCGGACTACCAGCTCGCCCTGAGCCTGTCTGAAGAACTCGGCCGTCCCGTTCTGATCAATTTCACCGGCTCCGACTGGTGCCAATGGTGCTTCAGACTTAGGGATGAGGTTTTTTCGCAGCAGGAATTCCTTGATTATGCCGGGTCAAACCTGATCCTGCTGACCATCGACTTCCCCAGCAAGAAAAAACTTCCTCCCGCGGAAGCCCAGGCCAATCAGGCCCTGGCTGAACAATTCGGCATCCAGGGCTTCCCCACCATCCTGTTGATCAACTCCCAGGAAGATGTCATTGCCCAGACGGGTTACCAGCAAGGCGGAGCGGGAGCCTACGTTCAGCATTTGCAGGATCTTCTGCCTGCAAACCAAAGCGACGAATAGCAGTCCAGCCTGTCACCGCGTTGTCCATCGCGGTTAAATGAATTGCGTGGATCCAGCCTTGGATCCACGCGATTTTTATCAGGTGGCAATGATCCCGATGAATGCCGGGAAATGCTGTCAGCGCCTTTGGAACAGCACCCGGGTGCCCAGGGCGTCAAACACAAAGCTGTCCGTCCGGTCTATCCTTTCATTGTAGAACAGGTAGCCTTCCTTCACCCCTCCGGGCAGGATGTCGCCGAAGCTGAAGTAGCCGTTCATTAGCTCGAAATATCGTTCCCGGGCTCTTTCCAGGGCCAAATCCTGCGTTTCCGCGGTCATCGGCGCGAAGGGATCCTCAGGCTCATTCAGAAATAATCCGCTCTGCAAACTCCCCAGCACCAGCGACAGGGGAACAGGGTCGTGCTGCTGCTGCGTGGAGATGCTAAAACCACCCCGGGGCAGGGAAACCGTCCGCGGGGATTTGTTTTTCACCCGCAGATACAGGGTGAAGAAGTTTGCGGCAACTGGCTGAGCTTCACCGGAATAGGCCTGAGGCCGCGCAAACAGGATCAGGCTGTCGGCATCGATGATGGCCCAACCTTCCTCCACCGAGTATTCTGCCGCGGGCTGAGGCAGGTAAGGCTTTAGCAGACAGCCACCCAGGCTCAGCAATGCCAGCCCCAGAAACCAAAAATCTCTTTTCATGGAAAACCTTGATCCCCCTCTCCGCGCGGGAAAGGGGGATCACATGCTTGTTGATTATTCTGTGTCTTCTTCGATGTCGACGTCAACTTCATCGTTGTCGTCATCCATTTCTTCTTCTTCGTCGTCAGCGGGTTCGTCATCGGCCGGCGCGGAAGGCAGCGGAGGCGCGTTTTTCAGCTTCTCTACCTCCACGTCCAGCTCTTCATCATCCAGATCCGGCGGGATGAGGGTGATGTCGCAGACCTTGTCGTTGTCGTAGAGATTGATCAGTCTTACGCCCTGGGTGTTGCGGCTGATCGATTTGATCTCGCTGATCTTTTGCCGGATGATCTTGCCATCCTGGGTAATGATCATCAGGTCCTCGCTGTCGTCCACGATCATCAGCGCGGCCAGGTGGCCGTTGCGTTGGCTGGTTTTTAGCGTGATCACGCCTTTGCTGCCGCGCCGGGTGGTGGGATAGGCTGAGGTGAGGGTGCGTTTGCCATAGCCGTTTTCGCTGATGGCCAGGATGGTCTTGCCGCTGGGGTTGCCGTTCTCGATGATATCTTCCTGGGAGATGATGCCCATGGAGATCACGTAATCCTCGTCGCGCAGCCGGATGCCCCGCACGCCTTTGGTGAAGCGAGCCGTCTGGCGGAAGTCCTTTTCGTTGAAGCGGTTGCAATAACCGTTCTTGGTGGCCAGGATGATGTCGTCGTTCCCCTCGGTGATGCGGGCGTCGATCAGTTCGTCACCCGGCATCAGCCTGATCGCCAGGATGCCGCTGCTGCGCGGACGGCTGAAGGCCGCCAGGGCGGATTTCTTCACCGTTCCGTTCTTCGTGCACATCACCACGTTCTGCTCCGGACTGAAGTTCTTCAGGGTCACAAAGGCCCTGATCTTTTCCTTGTCCTCGAACTTCACCAGGTTCACCACCGCCTTGCCGCGGGCTGTTCTGCTCGCTTCCGGGATCTCGTAAACCTTCAGCCAGTAGCATCTGCCGTGGTCGGTGAAGAGCAGGATATAGGAATGAGTGGAGGCCACGAAGATATACTGGATGTTGTCCTCGTCCTTCAGATTGGTGCCCGTGAGGCCGCGTCCGCCGCGTCCCTGCACCCGGTAGGTATCCACGGGCAGGCGTTTCACATAGCCGTCGTGGGTGATGGTAACCACCACCAGTTCGTCGGCCACCATGTCCTCGGGATTCAGCATTCCGCTGTAGTTCTCCAGGATCCTGGAGCGGCGGGCATCACCAAACTTGTCGCGGATCTCCTGGGTTTCCCCTTTGATCAGTTGCATGCGCAGGTCCTTGTTTTCCACCAGATCGCGCAGCCTGGAGATAACTTTAAGCAGTTCGCGGTATTCTTCCTCGATCTTCTCGCGCTCCAGCCCGGTGAGGCGCTGCAAACGCATCTCCAAGATGGCTTTGGCCTGCACTTCAGAGAGGCCGAATTTCGCCTGCAACTGCTCGCTGGCCTCAGGCGGCGTCTGTGACGCGCGGATGGTGGCGATCACCTCGTCCAGGTTGTCTAGGGCGATCTTGAAACCTTCCAGGATGTGCAGCCGGTCCTCGGCGTTCCTCAGTTCGAACAGGGTGCGGCGCAGCACCACGTCGTGCCTGAACTGGATGAAATTGTTCAGCATGTCCTTCATGCTTACCACCTGGGGCACGCCGTCGATCAGGCAAAGGTTGATCACGCCGAAGGTTGTCTGCAGCTGGGTGTATTTGTAAAGATGGTTGAGCACGGTGTTGCCGTCCGCGTTTCTCTTCACCTGGATCACCAGGCGCATGCCGTCGCGGCCGGATTCGTCGCGCACATCGCTGATCCCATCTATGCGTTTGTCCTTCACCAGCTCCACGATCCGCTCGATCAGGGCGGTTTTCGTAACCTGATAGGGTATGGAGCGGATGATGATCGATTCCTGCTCATTCTTGCCGATCTCGATCTCGGCCTCGCCGCGGATCAGCAGGCGTCCCCGCCCGGTCTGGAAATAATCCCTGATCCCGTCGGAACCCAGGATGAATCCTCCCGTGGGGAAATCGGGGCCCTTGATGTATCTGCGCAGGTCCAGGATCTCGATCTCCGGATCGTCGATGAGGGCGATCATCGCGTCGCAAACCTCGGCGATGTTGTGTGGCGGCATGTTTGTGGCCATACCCACCGCGATCCCGGAGGAGCCGTTGATCAGCAGATTGGGTATGCGGGCGGGAAAAACCACCGGTTCCTTGCGCGTATCGTCATAGTTGCCTTTGAAATCCACCGTGTCTTTTTCCAGCTCGTCCAGCATTTCCATCGTCACTTTCTGCATCCGGGCCTCGGTGTAACGCATGGCCGCGGGCGGATCGCCGTCGATGGAGCCAAAGTTTCCCTGCCCGTCCACCAGCGGATAGCGCATGTTCCAGGGTTGGGCGAGGCGCACCAGGGTGGGATAGACCACCTGTTCGCCGTGGGGATGGTAGTTACCGGAGGTATCGCCGGCGATCTTGGCGCATTTGCGGAAATGCCCGCCGGGAGAGAGGTTCAGCTCGCTCATCGCGAAAATGATGCGCCGCTGCGAAGGTTTCAGCCCGTCACGGATGTCGGGCAGCGCGCGGGCTACGATCACGCTCATGGAATAATCCAGATACGCCTGCCGCAGGTGGTCTTCTATCTGTACGTTCAGTATTTTTGTCTTATCGTCCATTCTTCACTCCAGCTTCTTTAAATATCCAGGTTCTGCACATATTTGGCGTTGGCCTGGATGAATTCGCGGCGGGGTTCCACTTCATCGCCCATCAGCACGGTGAACATCCGGTCGGCTTCGATGGCATCGTCCATTTTCACCGAGATCATGATCCGGTTTTCCGGGTCCATGGTGGTTTCCCAAAGCTGGTCCGGATTCATTTCACCCAAACCTTTGTAACGCTGGATCACAACGCCTTTGTCTCCCAATTCGCTGATGGCGGTGTCGCGCTCTTCCTCGGAAAACACATATCTCTTCTGCTTGCCCTTGCGCACCAGGAACAGCGGCGGTTTGGCTATGTACACGTGTCCGTGCTCGATCAGGGGCTTCATGTAGCGATAGAAGAAGGTGAGCAGCAGGGTGCTGATGTGCGCTCCGTCCACGTCCGCGTCGGCCATGATCACGATGCTGCCGTAGCGGATCTTGCTCACGTCAAAGTCCTGCCCGATCCCGGCGCCGATGGCCAGGATGATCGGCTGGATCTTGTCATTGTTCAAAACCTTGTCCACACGGGCTTTTTCGGTGTTCAGCATCTTGCCCCAAAGCGGCAGGATGGCCTGAAAGGAACGGTCCCGGCCCTGTTTGGCGCTGCCTCCCGCGGAGTCACCCTCCACCAGGAACAGCTCGGTCTGGCTGGGGTCCGTGATCGTGCAGTCGGCCAGTTTGCCGGGCAGGGAGCCGCTTTCCAGCACGGATTTGCGCCGGGTGAGTTCCCTGGCTTTTCTGGCCGCTTCGCGCGAACGCGCGGCCAGGATGCTTTTCAGGGTGATGGTTTTGGCTTCGGCGGGATGTTCCTCGAAATAGGTCATCAGCTTTTCGTAAACCACGGAGTTCACAAAACCATCCACCTCAGAGTTTTGCAGCTTGGTCTTGGTCTGGCCCTCGAACTGCGGATTGCTCAGCTTCACGCTGATCACAGTGGTGAGGCCTTCGCGGATGTCTTCGCCGGATGGCGATACCTTCTCGTTCTTGAGCAGGTCGGCGTTTTTGATGTAGGTGTTCACCGCGCGGGTGAGTCCGCTCTTGAACCCGCTCAGATGCGTGCCGCCCTCGGTGGTGTTGATGTTGTTGGCGTAGCTGAAGATGTTTTCCTGGTAGCCTTCGTTGTACTGCAGGGCCAGCTCCAGTTCCAGGCCTTCGCGTTCAGCCCTGGCGTAGATGGGTTTGGCGCCCAGGGGTTTCTTGTTCTGGTTCAGATGCTCCACGAAGCTTTCGATGCCGCCTTCAAAATGGAAGTCGTGCATCCGGTCGGTGCGCTCGTCCTTCAGGATGATGCGCACGCCGCGGTTGAGGTAGGAAAGTTCGCGCAGGCGGGTGGTGAGGTAGTCGAAACTGAATTCCACCGTCTCGAAGATGCTGGCGTCCGGCTTGAATTTGATCACCGTGCCGCTGCGGTTGGTTTCGCCCAGGACCTTCACTTCCGTCATCACCTGCCCCCGCTCGTAGCGCTGGTAATAGAGCTTGCCGCCTGTGTGTACGCGCGCTTCCAGATATTCCGAAAGGGCCACCACCACGGAAACGCCCACGCCGTGAAGTCCGCCGGAAACCTTGTATGTGTTGCTGTCGAATTTCCCCCCGGCGTGCAGGACGGTCATCACCACCTGCAAGGCCGAGATCTTCTCGTCCTTGTGTTCGTCCACCGGAATGCCGCGGCCGTTGTCGTCAACTTCGACCTCACCCTGGGAGGTGATGGTGACTTTGATCTGGTCGCAATATCCCGCCAGGGCCTCGTCTATGGCGTTGTCCACAACCTCATAGACCAGATGGTGCAGGCCGCGTTCGCTGGTGCCGCCGATATACATCGACGGGCGCTTGCGAACGGCTTCCAGGCCTTTCATCACCTTGATGTTACTTGCAGTATAGCTGTTTTCAGGCATAATTTATTGTCTCCTAATATGTTGCACTGTACTAAAAATCTTGCTTCCACGCTTCCGCGCGCCATAACGGCACGCGCTTCCATATATGGTTGCCAGAAAAACAGATATGCCATTTTTGTCAAGCACAATCCTTATTATTTTCCATATTTTATCTGCCTATTTTCCAGCTACTTACAACAAGCGTTCCCAGGACCGGGAAATGTTTCCGCGCGCCCCTTACGGTCCGAGACCAAAAATCACGCCCATTCTGGCCTCATTTTAGCCAATTTTCAGCTTTGTCCCTACAGATATAGAGGCTTTGACCAAACTCAAACAATGACAGCGTGATCCGGCCAGACCTCCAAATTTTGCATTTCCGGCCCCTTTACAGCGATTGTTCGTCCACCACCTTCCCGCTCAGAATGGCCAAAATCCCCGGGTCGCCCCCAATATCAATACGGTATCAATACGGAATCAATACGGATTTTATCCGTAATGATTCCGTATTGATACCGTATTGATATTGGGGGCGAGGGCGGGCAAAAGTGAAAAAGGCTCTCTTTCAAACCAAGTGGGTGGAAGTGATCAACCAGCCAGCAGCCTGGAGGGCGACAGCTCATAGCGAGGGCGCGTAAGCCCCACGTTGCGCGACAGAACGATGATCAATGAAAATTGCCACCACCCCACCCCGAAACGCACCGCGTTTCGGAGTGGGGCGGTGGCCTTGAAAATCAGGTTTGAGATGCACGGTGTACGAGGGGTTCCGTCGCGGCTGAAGCCGCGCCTCCACACCCTCGCTATCATTCCGCCGCCCTCACGGGTTGTACCCACTTGGTTTGAAAGAGAGCCTTGAATAATCATAAGCCAGGATCGGCAAACCCTGAGACGCACTCTTTGAGCGTTTGAGATCCGGCCGCAGAAATGCCGCGCCCTCAGGACGCGGCATTTCTGTGAACGGGGGATGGCGCGCGAGCTTACATTTGCAGCAGGATCTCCACTCTGCGGCTCTTGCTGAGCGCGGAGGGTTCATACTGGGGATCCAGGGTGCGGGTGTTGCCGTAGGCTTTCCAGGAGATCCTTTTTTTGGCGATGCCTTTGTTGATCAGATAATCGGCCACAGCCCGGGCGCGTCTTTCAGAAAGATCTTTGTTGTCGGCCGCGGAGCCAGGTTCCCAGGCATGCCCGAAGAGCTTGACCTTCAGGTCCTGATTGGTGAGCAGGCTCATCACCAGGAGGTCCAGTTCCGCGGTGGCCTTGGCTGCCAACTCGGCGCTGCCGTTTTCGAAGAGGATGTCAGGCAGGCTGAGGCTGCCCTTTTTCTCCATTTTTTGCAGCACGATGTCCAGCCTCAAAGCGGTTGAACCTTCTTCCGGCCTGATCTCCTGGCTGTGAACCAGGTAGCCGGGAGTGCTTACCAGCGCGGAATAAACCGCTGCGGGAGGCAGGGTGCCCAGGAAATTACCCAGGGAATTGGTGTTCAGCACCTCCAGATTGCGTTGGTTTTCAGTTTCGCTGTTGATCTGCACTTCGGCCGCCACAGGGTTGCCGAACTGATCGAGCACGGAACCTTCGATCCGCACCAAAACCGGCTGGACGGGTTCCGCGGGAAGTTCGAAGCTCTGGGGCTCCCGGCCCAGCGGGGCGGGCACAAAATCCGGTTTGGGCAGTCCCTGCCTGATGGTTTCCAGGCTCTCGTCGATGCGCGAAAAGATCGTTTCGGCGTCCGCGGGTTGCCTCTGGGCCGGCACCACGTATTCGATATCCACGTTGCGAACGGAACCGTCCGCTTCACGAAGGAGATAGCTGGTGGGCGTGGCGAGCGCGAAATTGATCTGGTAGATCTTTTCGAAACCGCTCACCTGGCGGTCGGAACTCATATAGCCTTCGTTGCTGCCGCGGGCGTGGTAGAAATAGCGGTCGTTGCGGGTGGAATTAACGGGCAGGCCCAGGTTTTCGGGCACAGACCAGTCCTGCCAGTTGGTGCCGATGCGGTAAGCCTTGAAGAGGTCGTATCCGCCGAAGCCGGGATGGCCGCGGGAAGAGAAATAGAGGGTCCTGCCATCCCAGTCCAGGAAAGGTGTTTGTTCGTTTTCCGCCGTGTTGATCTGCGGTCCCAGGTTTTGGGGCTGGGTCCAGATGCCGCCGATCTTTTCGCTTACATAGATGTCAGTTCCGCCATAGCCGCCTTCGCGGGAAGAGGCGAAAAAGAGCAGCCGGTCGCGAAAGACCATGGGGTGCGTTTCCACCTGCGAGGAATTGAGCTGCGAGATGTTTTGGGGTTGAAACCATTTGTCGGTGCGGGGCACGAAATAGATATCGCCGTCACGTTTGTTGGCTTCATAATTGCCAAAGATCCAGGCTCCCTGGGGATCCGCGGAAAAGCTGCCAAAAGCTTCGTTCTTGTCAGTGGAAAGAGCTTCCACCAGCTCCGGCTGGCCAAATCCGGATCGGACGATCTCCACGCGCCAGACGTTTTCCTTGCCTTTCCTGGCCGGACGGAGGGATGTGAAATAGAGATATTTTCCCTCGGGATCGAGGATGGCGCCGTAATCGGAATTGCGGCTGTTTACATAATCCGGCAGGGGGCGGATGTTCACCCGGCTGAAGATCTTTTTCTGGCGCTGCACGATGCGCAGGTAGCTGTCCACCTGGGCCTGATACTCCGAATCTCCGGAAGACCTGTATTGATCGAACCACCGCATCGCGCTGGCGGTATCGGCCACGGCGATGTGCAGCCTGCCCAGCCAGTAATGATACTCTGGCACCTTGCCGTCGGCGGAGCGGTCCGCGCTCAAAAATTCCCGGATGGCCCGGTCATATTCGCCGCGTTGGTAATACTCCAGGCCCTCCTGCGCGTAGCGCGAGCCCGGAGCCCTGATCTGGCCGAAGGCCAAGGCTGACAAGCCGATCAGCAGCAGACAGATCGCTGTTTTTTTCATCACCGCTCCCATGGGGTCAGAACCTCAGGATGAGGGACAGAATGTGGTCGTTGCCGAAAACCTCGTGGTTGTTGTAGCGGAACACATAGTCGAGCTGGAAATTGCGCAGCTTGATCCCGGTTCCGGCGGAAAGCCGGCCCCGGTTATAGCCCAGGCGCAATCCGGTTTGCAGGGTGGAAAGCGTTTCCTCCCAGGAACTCTGCTCGCTCACGGAGACCACGGACAGCTTGGAATCCGCCTCGGGATCGCTGCCTATTGAGGTCCAATACTCGGCCCCGAAACAGAAGTAGGGGTCTTCGTCCTTTTCCAGTTTGGCATCGGCCGCCAGGGTCAGGCCTTTCAGCGGATACGCCGCCAAGCCTGCCGAGATCTGATAAGGGATCGTGGCGTCGTCGAATTTGCCATACAGGTCGCGAGCCATCGCCCCCACCTCCAGATACTGGTTGATGTCAAGTTTCGCGCCGAGGTCCACTCCATATCCGGACAGCGTTTCGCCGTCCAGAGTGCTCAGATAGAATTTGGGGCTGAGGCCAAAGCTGAATATGCCCACGCTGTTGGCATAGCTAAGCGTGAAGTTGTTTTCGCTGTCGGAGAAAGTGCCGGTGGGGTTTCCGTTGTCGTCGTAGCCGTCGATGTCCAGAACGTTCGCGTTCACCCAGGACAGCCCCAGCGCGCCGAAACCGAAGCGGTTGCCGAAGGACGCGTAGTTGTGGCTGCGGTTGTAGCCCATGTTCACATTGATCATGGTGCCCACCTCGAAATCCTTCATCCGCGTCAACCCGGCCGGGTTCCAGTAGCCGGACACGATGTCGTTGGTTACGGTGGAGCCGGCCTCGCCCATGGCGATAACCCTGGCGCCGACTCCCATGCGGGAATAGGCCAGCAGCGAGTTGTTCATGCCCTGGGCGGAGAGGGATGTGGCGGCAAGCGCAAGCAAGACCACAGGCAGGATAAGGTTCATAATGTTTCTCGTTTTCATCTTTGCCTCCTTATTTGACCGCGATCTTGATCACGCGTTCGGACCTGTTCACGCCGTCGTTGGCGACCACACGGGCAAAATAGGTTCCCCGGCCGACTTTGGCACCGGAGGTGTTTCTGAGATTCCAGGGAATCCTGATCTGATTTGAATTCTGGGGCGGTTCAGTGATGGTCCGGACCTTTTTGCCGGCAAAATCGTAGATCGAAACGGTGAGGGTGACGTTGTTGTTGCGGTTGAGGATCACCACGATCTCGGTCTGCTCCATGGCGGGATTCGGCCAGGCGTATGAGGCGTCGCTGATATCCAGGTCCTGCGACTGGTAGTATTCCACGGTGGAAGCGCTGGCCGGGCTTTCAGCCCCGTCGTACACCGCGGTAACGTAATACTCGTAGGAAACGTCCATTTCGATGCTGTAGTCGTCGAAGTAATAGTTACCGTCCACCTGGGTGTTCACCAGAGCGGTGTTGATCTGGGTGTAGGCCGTTTCCGCCAGTTTGCGGCGGTAAACGTTGAAGCCGTCCAGACCTTTGCCCGCCCCGGGCAGGTTCCACAACACGCGGATGTAACCGGCATAGCTGAAACCACGCACATCCACCGGCGCGGAGAAGATGGTGTAAGTGGCGCTGGCCGCCGGGCTGGGGGTCCAGTCGGTTTTGAAGGCCCGGGCCGTGATCACGAAGTTCTGAGCGTAGTTGGGCACGATCACGGGATCGGTGTAGAGCTCGGATGCAGCCGTGGGATCGCTGCCGTCCGTGGTGTAGCGGATCTCGGCACCCTCGGTGGGAGACGAGACCACCACGAAGACCGGCGCGCCGTAAGTGCCTCCCGGAGGTGAGAATACTGGCGGGGAAACCGTTCCGGTTATGGTGTAAACAGCGGTTTGGGTTTCCGAGGGGATCCAGCCGTCGGCAAAGCCCCTGACCTTGAGGGTGGTAGTGGCATTTTGCGGCAGGGTGATCGGCGCTGTGTAAGCCGCCGAATAAACCGTGGGCTCTGTTCCGTCCGTTGTGTAACGGACGGTGGCGTTCGCCGGCAGGGTGGCCGCGGCCAGGGTTACGCTTTGCGAGGTTTGGTAGGTTCCGGGTTCTGGACTGAACATGGCTTGCGGCAGCTGCACCTGGCCCGTCACGTTGTATACGCCGCTTTGTACCACGCTGGGCAGCCAGCCGGTTTTGTAAGCGCGGAGCTTGATCGTGTAACCGATGGAGTTCAGGCCAATGTTTACAGGAGCCGTGAACTCTGGCGAACTTTCGGTGGGATTGGTTCCGTCCGTGGTGTAGCGGATCGTTCCGCCGGCAGGGTTGGTGCCGCCGGAGGGGCTTACGCTGATGGGTTCTGTGTAAGTTCCCGGAGCGGGATCCAGATAAGGCGGCAGCAGCTGCATCTGACCCGTGAGTTGATACAGCGCGGTATAGGTCGGGCTGGGAAGGTAGTCCTGTTTGGCCGCCTTGACCTTGAGGGTATAATCGCCGGGAGCGGTGAGTTGGATCGGTTGGGTGTAATGCGTTGATGACGATTCGGGCTCAGTGCCGTCCAGAGTATAGAGCAGCGTTGCTCCGGCGGGCACGGTCTGCGTGTTCAACACCACCATGATATCCGAGGCATAGGTTCCGGCAACCGGGGTGAAGACAGGATCGGGAATGGTGGCTGTTCCAGTGAAGGTGTAATTGGCAACATACACAGGGCTGGGGGTCCAATTGGTGGCGTAGGCCCTTGCGCGCATTTCGATGTTGGTGAACAGCGGGAACTGCATCGGCGCGGTGTAGAGGTCTGAAGCCGGCGTGGGGTCAGTGCCGTCGATTGTGTAGCGAATCTGGGCTCCGGCGGGAACCACGTTGCTACTGATGCTTACTGTCTGCACAGTGGCATAGGTGCCGGGGATGGGATCGAAGACCGGCGCCTGGATACTGGCCTGGCCGGTGATGGTGTAGGTCGCGGTATGGGTGGCGCTGGCGATCCAGTCTGTCTTGAAGGCTTTCACCTTAAAAGTGGTGTTGCTGTTCAAAGGCAGGCTGAGCGGGGCAGTGTACATTGTGGAAGAAGCCGTGGGTTCCGTGCCGTCGGTGGTGTAGCGGATGGTCGCGTCAGCCGGGATAGTTTCGGAGATCGTGATGATTTGTCCGGTCTGGTAGATCCCTTCGGGGGGGGTGAACACCGGAGTCTGGAACACGATCTGGCCGGTGATCACGTAGGTGGCGGTGGCAGTCGCGCTGGGGGTCCAGTCGATCTTGAAGGCTTTCACGCTGATCGTGGTCGTGCTGTTCAGGGGCAGATTGATCGGCGCGGTGTAAGCCGGGGAATTCTCCGTGGGCACCGAGCCATCCAGAGTGTAGCGAAGGGTGGCGCCAGTGGGTGTGGTGTTCGTGTTCAGCGCTACCGTTTGCGCGGCTTGGTAAGTTCCAGCGGCGGGCGTGAAGACCTGGGCCGGCAATTGCACCTGGCCGGTGACGGTGTAAGTGGCGGAATAGACCTGGCTGGGGGCCCAGCCGGTGAGGAAGGCCATGGCTTTCACCGTCATTGTGGTGCTCAGCGAAACGATGATCGGAGTTGTGTAGATCGGCGAAGAGGCTGTTGGAGTGCTGCCGTCGGTGGTGTAACGCACCGTTCCTCCCGCCGGACTGGTGGTGGTGTTGATCACCACCGACTGGGCGGTTTGATAGGTCCCGGCAGCTGGCGTGAATACGGGTTCCAGGATGCTGAGCGCTCCCGTGATATTATAGGTGGCGCTGTAGGTGGGGCTGGGAGTCCAGTTGGTGAGATAGGCCTTCACCTTGACCGTGGTCTGCGAACCCAAGGCCAGTTGGATCGCGGTGGTGTAGATCGGCGAACTCGCAGTGGGCTCTGTTCCGTCCAGGGTAAAGCGCAAAGTCGCGCCGGCCGGGGTGGTGAGCGTGTTCAGGGTTACCACTTGCGCCGTTTGGTAGGTGCCCGCGGGAGGTGTGAAGACCGGTTCAGAGATCGAGACCTGGCCGGTGACGGTGAAGACACCGGTGTGGATCTGGCTGGGTTGCCAGTTCGCGGCGTAGGCACGCACCCGGATGGTCACGCTCTGGCCGTTGCTCACCTGGATGGGGGTGCCGTAAACCGGCGAACTTTCGTTCGGGTCGCTGCCGTCCAGGGTATAGCGCAAAGTCGCGCCCGCAGGGATGGTGGTGGTGTTGATCACCACAGCCTGCGGCGAAGTGTATAGTCCCGGGCTGGGAGTGAATACCGGCAGGGTGATGGTCACAGCGCCGGTGGTGGTGTAGTTTCCGGTCTGGATGGCGCTGGGCGTCCAGTTGGCTTTGAAGGCCCGCACTTTCAGGGTCAGTGAGGTTTCCAGGGGCAGGTTGATCGGGGCGGTGTACTGCGGGGAAAGCTCGGTGGGATCGCTACCGTCGGTGGTGTAGCGCACCACCGCGTCCGTCGGGATGGTGCCGTTCACCGTGATCTGCTGGGCCGTGGCGTAAACTCCTGGCGCGGGAGAAAACACCGGCGTCTGGAAGACCACCTGGCCTGTGATCAGATATGTAGCGGTCGCCGTGGTGCTGGGGATCCAGTTATCGCGGAAACCTTTCACTTTTATCGTGGTGCTGCTGCCCAAACCCAGCTGGATGGGAACCGTGTAAGCTGGTGAGAACTGGCTGGGCTCGCTGCCGTCCAGGGTATAGCGCAAAGTCGCGCCCGCGGGGGTGGTGTTGGTGTTCAGCGTTATCGCCTGGGCTGTCTGGTAGGTCCCGCCGGCAGGTGAGAAAACCTGGGACGGAAGCTGCACCTGGCCGGTTACTGTGTAGGTTGAGGAATACACCTGGCTGGGGGCCCAACCCGCCAGGAAAGCCACGGCTTTGATGGTGGTGGTGGTGTTCAGGGGAATGCCGATCGGGGTAAGATACTGCGGCGAGGAGGCTGTGGGGGTGCTTCCGTCAGTTGTGTAGCGCACCGTTCCCCCGGCAGGCATGGTGGCGGTGTTGATCACCACAGACTGAGCTGTCTGATAAGTTCCGCCAGCCGGAGTGAACACGGGCTCGACGATGCTGAGGGCGCCGGTGATGTTGTAGGTGGCGCTGTAAGTTTGGCTGGGCAGCCAGTTGGTGAGATAAGCCTTGACCTTGATGGTGGTCATGGTGCCCAAAGCAAGTTGGATGGCGGTGCTGTAAACCGGAGAGCTGGCGCTGGGCTCGCTGCCGTCCAGGGTGTAGCGCAAAGTCGCTCCAGCCGGCATGGTGAGGGTGTTCAGCGTTACCACTTGCGCGGTCTGGTAGGTTCCTTCCGGCGGAGTGAACACCGGTTGGGCGATCGTCACCTGGCCGGTTACGGTGTAAACTCCGGTGTGGATCAGGCTCGGCTGCCAGTTGGCGGCATAGGCCCGCACCCGGATGGTGACCGTCTGGCCATTGCCGACCTGGATGGGATCACTGTAAACTGGAGAGAATTCATTCGGGTCACTGCCGTCCAGCGTATAGTGCAAGGCCGCTCCGGTTGGGATGGTGGCGGTGTTGATCACCACGGCCTGCGGCGATGTATAGAGCCCCGGAGCGGGCGTGAACACCGGCAGGGTGATGGTCACGGCGCCGGTGGTGGTGTAGTTTCCAGTGTGGATCTCGCTGGGTGTCCAGTTGGCTTTGAAAGCCCTCACTTTCAGGGTAAGCGAAGTTTCCAGGGGCAGATTGATCGGATCGGTGTACTGCGGGGAAAGCTCGGTGGGATCGGTGCCGTCGATGGTGTAGCGGACAATGGCATCAGCAGGCAGGGTGTCGTTCACATGGATCTGCTGCGCTGTGGTATAGACTCCGGGGGCGGGTGTGAACACCGGGGTGAGGAATGCCACCTGGCCGGTGATCACATAGGTCGCGGAAGCCGTTTCACTGGGCGTCCAGTCGGTCCGGAACCCTTTCACTTTGATGGTTGTGGTGCTGTTAGTTCCCAACTGGATGGGATTGGTGTAGGCTGGTGAGAACTGGCTGGGCTCGCTGCCGTCCAGGGTGTAGCGCAAAGTGGCGTCCGTGGGCAACAGAGGCGGGTTGATGCTGATCGCCTGGGCCGTCTGATAGGTCCCGGCGGGCGGAGCGAAGAGCACTGTGGGCAGGGTCACCTGTCCCGTCATCACGTAGGTGGAGCTGTAAAGCGGACTGGGGATCCAGTTTTCCCTAAAAGCCCTGGCTTTAAGCGTGACCGTCTGATTCAGGCTCAGATCGATGGGACCGTCATAAATCTCTGAAGTGCTGGTGGGATCGTTGCCGTCGGTGGTGTAGCGGATGATGGCATCCGCGGGGATGGGGGTGTTGATCGCCACGGTTTGCGGGCTGGTGTACACACCGGAGGTAAGGCTGAAGACCGGAGGCGTGATGATCACCTGGCCGGTAACGGTGTAGCTTTCGTGGGTGGTGGTGCTCGGTTGCCATCCGGCTTTGAAAGCCTTGGCATTGATGGTCACCGTGCTGTTCAGCTGCACAACTATCGCCGTGGTGTAAAGTTCGGAATCCTCATCCGGCTCGCTGCCGTCAGTTGTATAATGGATGGTCGCTCCGGCGGTGGCGGTGGTCAGGACCACGGGTGTGGCCTGCGTGTAGATGCCGCCGGCGGGGCTGAAGCTCACGTCAGCCACGGTGCCGGTCACGTTGTAGCTCGCGGATACCACCGGGCTGGGGTTCCAGCCGTCGCGGTAGGCAATGGCCTGGATGAAGAGGTTGGTGTCGGAAGGTATGTTGATCGGGGCCAGATACTCTGTCCCTTGCGTGGGAGTGGGCACCGAACCGTCTGTGGTGTAGCGGATCTGAGCGTTTTCCGTGGTGGTGGATATGCTCAGGTCGATGGGCTGGTAATAGGTTCCGGAGGGATGGGAAAACATCGGCGCCGCCACTTCCGGAACGATGATATTGATCACATAGCTGGCGTTGGAGATCAGCGAGGTGTTCATCCCCGTCTTGAAGGCGATGGCCTTGATCGTGGTGGTCTGGGAGATGTTAACCGGGCTCAGATAAAGGTTACCCACGGTCTCGGAAGGCTCGGTGCCGTCAAGGGTGTAGCGGATCGAGGCCTCCGGGGTCTGGGTGCTGATGGTCACCTGCACAGGTTCGCTGTAGATACCGGCGGGGGGCGCGAAAACAGGCGTCTCCACCGTTTCGATCGGGATCACGATCACATACTGCACGGTGGTGATCGGCGAAGGATCGTAGCCGTCCTTGAAGCCGCGGGCCTTGATGATCACGTTGTTGGACACCGTGAAACTGCCTGTGTAAACCGTGCCGTTGTCCAGCGCTGGATCCGTGCCGTTGGTGGTGTACACCAGCGTCGCTTCCGGTGTGGCGGTGGAGATGGTCACGGTCTGGACCGTGTTATACACTCCGCTGGGCGGCTGGATCACCGGCGTGGCCACATCCGGCAGCGGGATGTTGATGTCGAAGGTCGCGCTGGTGATGGCGGAGGGATACCAGTTGGTTTTGTCTGCCACGGCCTTCAGCTCCAGATCGTGGTCCACCAGCACCGGGATGAAGGGATTGTATGCCGGGCTGCTTCCCGGAACGGGATCGCTGCCGTCCAGGGTGTAATAGATCTGCGCGTCGGGGGTTATGGTGCTCAGGGTCACGTTCTGGTTGGAAGTGAAAGTGCCGCCGTTGGGAACGATGCTCACCGGGCTGGCGAAGAAATTGTAGGTCGCGCTGCTGATGTTGGACGGCAGCCAGTTGGCGCGGTAAGCCCGGGCTTTCAGAACCGTGTTTTGCTGGATCAGCAGAGGGCTGCCGTAAACCAGGCCATTCGTGTCGCTCGGATCAGTACCGTTGGTGGTGTAGTAGATGGTCGAGCTGGCCGGAAGGGTGGTGATGCTCACGCTGAAGGGAGCGGTGAAATCACCCGGGGCCACTGAGAAGAGGGGATCGGACACAGGCCCGTTGATCACGTAGCTTTGGGACACAATGTTCGAACTGATCCAGTCGCTGCGGTAGGCGATGGCTTTCACTGTCGCGCTGGCCGTCAGCTCAAACGGGGCCAGATATTGGTCTCCATACTCCGGGGTGGGATTCGAGCCGTCCAGCGTATAGCGGATGCTGGCGCCGGCTGTGCCCACGCTCATCGAGATGGTTTGCGCCGCGGCGAAGCTGCCGCCGGAAGGCGTGATCACCGGATTGCTCACCACGAAGAAATACTCCGCGGTGGCCACGTCGGAATCCAGCCAGTTGTCCAGATAGGCATAGGCTTTCACCACTGTGTGGCCCTGGATAGGGAACGCCGCGGTGTAGGTGAAGCCATTCACCAGGCTGGGTTCGCTGTCGTCCAGGGTGTAGCGGATGGTGGCCGCGGCCGGGATCACGCTGATGCTCACGGTCTGCGGGGCGTTGTAATAGCCCGCGGTGGGACTGATGATGGGCTGGCCCACCGGACCGTTGATCACATAGGAAGCCGTGGAAACGGGGGAATCGTTCCAACCCTCCAGCCAGGCGAAAGCCCGGATGATGGTATTGGCTGAAACGGTGACCGGGCCGTCATAAACTGAACCGTTGCCTTGGGCGGGCGTGGTGCCGTCGAGGGTGTAGATGATCTGCGCTGTGGCCGGTACTGCCGACAGGGTAACGGTTTGCGCCGTGGCATACTGCCCGGAGGGCGGGTCAAAGACCGGAGCGCTCACCGTGCCGGTGATGTAGTATTGCGCGTCCGTGATCCCGCTGGGATTCCAGCCGCTTTTAAAGGCCTTGGCCCGCAGCAGCACGTCGGCAGCCACCAGCACCGGGTTCCCGGTCACGTAGGTGCTGCCGTTGCTCTGGCTGGGTTCCGTGCCGTTGGTGGTATAATAGATGGTGGCATCGGGCGGATTGACGGATATGTAAACATCCACAGGGCTGGTGTAGGTGCCGGCGCCGGGGGTGAACACCGGATTGGCGATGTTGCCGATGATGGTGTAGATGGCGCCGTAGATCTCGGAAGAACGCCAGTCCGTGCGGAAAGCCCTGGCCCGAAGGGTGGCGCTGCTGTTTATGAAGACTGGCCCTTCGTAGGTGGAGCCATAAGACAAAGTTGGCTCCTCCCCGTCCAGAGTGTATCTGATCACGGCATCCGCGGTGGCGGAGGTGATGGTGACAGTGGTGGAAACCGAATAGGTGCCGCCGTCGGGTGTGAACACAGGCGTGGCCACTGTTCCGGTAACCTGGTAGCTGCGCTGGGCCACAGCGCTGTTGATCCAGCCGGCCTGCACGGCGATGGCTTTGATGGTGAAACTGGTCTGAAGGCCTATCTGGATGCCGGTTCCGGGGTCATAGAGGGTGGAGGCGTCCGTGGGTTCGCTGCCGTCGGTGGTATAGTGGATGGAGGCCTCAGGCGCGCCCGGAACGCTGAGGTGGACTACGATCGGATCGAAGTAGAGGCCTTCCGCGAGATCAAAGACCGGCGCGGGCAGGATGCCTATGCTGTAGGTTCCTTCCGTGATGGTGCTGGGATCCCAAAATTCCTTGAAGGCACGGGCCCGCACCTGGTGCAGTCCGTTGCCCAGGTCAACCGGTCCTTCATAGAGGAAGGACGCGCGCGTGTTCGGGGCCGGTTCGCTGCCGTCCAGGCTGTAGTAGATCACCGCGCCGTCGGTGCTGGAAGTCATCGTGAGCTGGAGCGCGGAGGAAAAGCTGCCCGGCTGGGGATCGAACACAGGCGCGGCCACGGTCCCCGTAATTGTGAAAAGGCCGGCTTGGATGTCGCTGGGATAGAGGCCGGGATACTGGGCCAGGGCCTTGATGGTGGTGGTCGCGTCGATCTGGATGGGCCCGGTGTAAAGCTGCGAAGTGCCGGGGTCCGGATCGCTGCCGTCCAGCGTGTAATAAACCGACGCTCCGGAAGGCAGGGTGGAAGCGCTGATGCTCACAAAGATCGGAGTGGTGCTGTAGCCCGGGGCGGGATCGAACACGGTGCCATTGGCATAGGTAAGCATCACCGTCTTGCTGCGCACATCGTAGTAGTAGCTGTAGGTCTCGCTGGCCTGCCAGTCCGCAAGATAGGCCTTGAAGGTGATCCAGCTGGGGTTGGTGAGCTGGATCTGCTGTCCGCTGCCGTAAACTTGCGCGTTGGGATTGTCCGGGCCGGGCAGGCTGTTGTCCAGGGTGTAATAGACTGTCGCGCTGGACGGGGCCACGCTCAGTCCGGTGATCTCCACCCCCAGATACTGGCCCTGGTCGATGAGGTAAAAATCACCGTCCGGCAGCGGCGGCGGCGTCATGGTGTGGGATACGATCTGCACCGCGCCGGTAACGATGTAGGTTTGCGCAGCCACCGTGCTGTTCAGCCATCCTTCCCGGGTGGCCAAAGCCTTGATGGTGAGGGTGGTTTCCGCCCCCACCGTGATCGGCAGCACGTATTCCAGGGTTCCCGGAGCGCCCGGGCTGGGATCGCTGCCGTCCACCGTGTAGTGGATCACGGCCGCCGGATTGGCATTGCTCAGGGCAACCTCCACCGGCGCGTAATACAGCCCGCCCAGAGGCGCGAACACAGGCTCGGCCAAGGTTCCGGTGATCCGGTAGCTTTCACTCTCGATCTGCGAGGGTGGGAAACCCGGATAGCTGAAGAAAGCCTGGATGGTCACGTTGTTTTCCGCGTTCGGAAGGGCGTCCACCGCTATGGGAGCGGTATAGACCGTGGATGCTTCCGTGGGCGTGCTGCCGTCCGTGGTGTAATGAATGACGGCGGTTTCAAATCCCGCCGGCGGTGCCAGCGTCACGCTGATCCCGCTGGTGTAGGTGCCGCCCTGGGGATCGAACAGCGGTCCGTTCGGGCGCACGATAATGCTCCAAACCACGCTGTCGGTGGCCTGGCCGTCCGAGACCTCGCAGCTGATGCTCTGCGTGCCGGGAATGTCAAATTGCAGGTCCAGACCGGCTGTGGTGGAAACCACATCGGAGAAAGGCACGCCGTTGAGGCTGCCGCTGTGGGTCCAGGCGTATGTAAGCGCGTCGTTATCCACGTCGTCCGCGGTCACGGAAAAAGCCAGTAAACTTCCCTGGTCGATGTTTTGGGTAAGTTCCTCAGGTTGCCAGAGGCTTATCTCCGGGGGATCGTTGACCCCCAAAACGTTGATGTAAATGGTCTGCGAGCTGAACGCGTTTGACTGCCGGTCCACTGCCGTGAGTTCGTAGGTCGCCATGCCGTTGTAATCCAGCTGGGGCGTGAAAGTAACCAAAGAACCTGTGGAGGGCGGTTCCTGGGTCACGTCGATGGGATATTCGGCAAACAGCACATTGAGGTCAAAGTTGGTGGGATCGGCCGAGTCGATGCAGCTCACGTAGTTCTGAAACTCTATCTGCAGCGCCGTTTCTTCGTTGGTTACAAAGATGTTCCCATCCGGCAAACCGCTCCAGACGGGGGGGTCTGGCACGGAGGTCACATTCACGCGGAAAATGCCATAGGCGTAATCGCCTGTCAAATTGTCTATTGCCTTAAGAATCAGAACTTCCGATCCAAACCAGTTCTCTTCTATGGGTTGGAACTGAAGTTTCAGGGTATTGCCAGGGTCCGGAACGGTTAATGTGAAATACTCGGACGGATACAGAAGATCCAAGGTCAGGGCGATGTTCTCCGGATTGTTGATGTGCCGGGTGAAATCTTTGGTCCAGGCCAGATCTTCGTAAAAGAGGCCTGTCTCGGGATCGTCAACATCGGTCAAATCTGGAATGTTGTATTCTTCCAAGCCGGTGTTGAAGGAAAAGCTCGTCCGCTGGGAATCATGACCGGCGATCAGCTCCAGGATTTCCGGAGGAATTTCCGGATTGGCCTCAGCGGCCAGTTCGCTTGTTTGCGCGAAGAGAGCGATTGCGCTCAGCAACACGACCAAAACCAACAAAAATCTATTCATGCTCTATCTCCTTCCAAGACTGCGCGGGGCAGTGGTTGACAATGTATGCGCTCCGTGGCGCCGGGCAAAACGCCGGTTCCACGGAGCCTGACAAAATGTTGTGCAAATACGGACTTTTAGTCATAATGTCAAGTTATCGCCCCTTTTGATGCTGTCAATGAATATTTTGTCCGCTTCGCCCCCTTTTGTAGAAATAATTCCAGCCTCCCGTCATCCCGCGGCTGGGGCAGACCGGGTAACCACCCACGGCATATGGCCTGCCAGGCTACTCTGGATATGGCTTTGAGGCCATCCAGCGTGGCTGCTGCGAACGCTTCTTCGATGACTTCCGCGTATCCGAGGAAACCGCCGCCCAAGCCCTCTACCTCTGCGACTTCTACTTCAACACCACCATCCCCTTCCTGGAGATCGTGAGCGAACAGGACCGCCTCGCCGGAGAACGCAAACTGGTGGACCTGCTGGTTAGCAAATACGGAACACCAGTTTCAACTGGTCGGACCGCCGGATTCATCCGGAAATCTTCTGCTGCGTACCAGGCCTGTCAGTCCATCGGCAAAAACCGGATGAATCCGGTGGACCGACCGGATAAATCCGGTGTTCCGGTTCCCACGGAATTCGCTGACTGTCCTCTCCTGACGGCTTCGAGAGTTTGATTGACATATTTACCGCCATCAGTTCGTCAGATTTCTGTTCCATGAACCATTCTTTCACAACCCTTCACAAATGGCTGTGAATAGTTCTAACCCTTTATAGAAAAGGGTTTGAAGCCATTCTTTCACAAAATATCGGTACTCCTCTCTCTCCGGGATAGAGTCCTTGTGCATTATGCTAATCTTTATATTATATATTAAACTATGATACATATATTATCTATATCTATATATATGACATATGGTTATACATCTGCATCAGGGATTCCTGCATCATTGCTGCGGCGGGAGGGGAGTAGCGAATTTTTGTGAATGGTTAGCCTGTAACGCTGATCAGTAAAGGATTAGAACTATTCACAACCGTTTGTGAAGGGTTGTGAAGAGTGTGAATTTGCCCATTGTGATTCTTGATCCCTTCCCTCCCCTAAAGCCCCGCAGGGGCGATACATCTTAGCCCGGGGTGGAAACCCCGGGTCACCAATACAAATGAGGCAGATCAGCCCCGCAGGGGCGACACATCTTAGCCCGGGGTGGAAACCCCGGGTCAAGGGGACATAAATAGGTTACGAAGCCCCGCAGGGGCGACACACTAACCTAATCTGTTATTTTGCAATCATTTGTGCCGCCCCTCCGGGGCTTGCATTCATCCTATGTCTCCACACCCCAGGGTTCCGCTGCGCTTCACCCTGGGCTAAGTTGTTACGCCCTCTGGGCTCAACCCCTTCCCGCCCCTCGATCCCCCACCCATGTCCAAGCAACGTCCAAGCCATGCCCGAAACCGGAGATCGGCGGGACGTCAGCAGCGCGTGGGGAGGGCGGACAGAAGCGAGGGAGGCCAGACAGAGCCCCTTGTGGGCGACAGAATCCCCCGTAAATTATATCGCTCGCGAGGGGCTTATGTTTTCTTTGGGCTACGATCCCGAGGGGCTTGCCTCGCTGCGCTCGTCCGCATCCTCGCTATCGTTCTGCCGCCTCTGCGAGGCTTGTCATTGCCAACCAACGCCCCGAACCCGCGTCATTCCGGAACGCAGTGACGGAATCCAGCCCTGGCGGGAATAGCCCAACCCAGACTCAGGCCACCTCGGGGTCCGAAATCATCGGCGTAACGCAAAACAGCATAATCACAACACGGAGGCACGGAGACACGGAGAAAAGAGGAAAAGGTGGTGGTTGGTCGGCTTAGCCTGGCGAACGGCGAACGCAGAGAGCATGGGCGAAAGGATATTTTGGCGGTAACATGCTTTGTTGCCGGCGATGCTCGTGACTCACTCGAAGCCAGCCCCCACGCTCCCTCCCTTCCACCCCCTCTTTTTCTCTGAGCCTCTGAGCCTCTGAGCCTCTGTGTTAAAAAATTCCATGGGAGGAACCACATGAAAGTCTGCTCAAGAACATGCTCAAAGCCTACCGCGGCGCATGTGACGGATCGACCTATTACTACAATCCCCGCGGAACTTCCCGGCCCACCCCGACGCTGGGATGACGGCGTGGGCGCCCCCCCCTTCGTCCCGATTTTGATTGACAAACCGGCCCTTTCTTTTCGTCTGGAGTGATGAAAACAATTGAGTATCAAGAAAAGGGAAGCTATTTCGCGATAGTGGCGGGAAGTTTGGAGCGCCACGCGGCGGCGGAACTGGGCGAACTCGGCGCCGGGGTGGGCCGGGAAGTTCCGCGGGGACTGCATTTCAGTTGCGATCAGGAAACGCTGTACCGGGTGCTTTACACATCCAGGCTGGTCCAGAGGGTGCTGGCGCCGCTGGCCACCTTTGCCTGTCCAGACGAAAAACTGCTTTACCGCAAAGCGCGGGACCTGATCGATTGGGCCTCGTTGTTTCCGGTGGACACCAGTTTTGGGATCCAGGCCAACGTGAGTTCCAGCAGGATCCGGCACTCGCTTTACGCGGGCCAAGTGCTCAAAGACGCCATTTGCGACAGCTTTCGCGACAAAACCGGGCAGCGTCCGGATTTCAGCACCAGGCAGGCACCGGTGAATTTCAACCTCCACCTCCACGCCGACCGGGCCACCATTTCGCTGGACCTCTCCGGCGTGAGCATGCACAAACGCGGCTACCGCAAGGCTGGCGGCGCCGCCCCGCTGCAGGAAACCCTGGCCGCCGCGATGATCAGATTGTCGGGTTGGGATGGCTCCAGAAAACTGCTGGACCCCATGTGCGGCAGCGGGACCATTCTGGCGGAGGCTTTGATGCATTTCTGCCGTGTCCCGGCGGCCTGGCTGAGGCAGGACAGCGGTTACCAGTTTTTGCCAGACCACTCCCCGGACCTCTTCAAGAAAGTGAAAGCAGCCGCCGACGCGGAGATCCGCCCCCTGCCGGAAGGCCTGATCCAAGGTTCAGACATGCACGCGGGCAATGTTCAGACCGCCAGGGAAAACCTGGCCCTGCTGCCGGGCGGGGACAGAGTCGAGCTGCAAGCCTCCCGGTTTCAGGACCTGGGGCGGGAAAGCGGCCGCTGCGTGATCTCCAACCCGCCTTACGGGGTGAGGCTGGAGGACAGCAGCAGCGCGGAACGGCTCTACAACGAACTGGGGGATTTCCTCAAGCAAAAGTGCCCGGACAGCGAATCCTACATCCTTTGCGGCAACAAAAACCTGGTGCCGCAACTGCGGCTGCGGGCGCACTGGAAGAAGAATCTGAAGAACGCGGATCTGGAAGTGGTGCTGGCGAAGATCGTGGTGCGCTAGGCACTCAGATATTCAGCAGGGGGGTGTGCCGATACTGGTCCGCCACCAGCAGTTGAATGTCGCTGCGGATGGTTTGCAAATAGGCGCGCATGGTTTGCAGGGCCAGCTGCGGATCGTTGTTGATCTCACTGAGGTGGGCCAGGACAAGGTTTTGCAGTCCGTGATGCATCACCTGGCTCACCACACCCACCGCCTGGAGGTTGGAAAGGTGGCCGTTGATGCTTTTGATGCGCTGTTTCAGGGCCCAATCGTAGGGTCCGTTCATCAGCATGCGCTCATCGTGGTTACTCTCCAAAACCAGGGTGGTGCAATGTTTCAGCTTGTTCACAGCCAGCGCGGTGGGAAAGCCCAGATCGGTGGCCACGCCCAGCTTGCGTTCATCGTCACCGTTCCGGGTGAAAGTGAAGTTGCAGCTGTCCGCGGCGTCGTGGGAGGAGGCAAAAGGATGGATCTCCAGATCGCGGATGCTGAAGCCGCGGCCGGTTTCGAAGTATCTGACGCCGGCGGGAAGATCGCCGAGGCGGTGGGCGCACTGGTCCAGCGTGCCTGCATTGATGTAGAGCGGAATTTTGAGCTTGCGGGCCAGGACCCCCACCCCGCGGGTGTGGTCCGAATGCTCGTGGCTCACCAGCACGGCCTTCAGCTCGTTGTAGCCAACGCCCAAGGCGTCCAGGGCCGCCAGGATGGTTTTGGCCGCCACTCCAGCATCCAGCAGCAGCGCCACTTCGCCGGTGCGCACAAGGACGGCGTTGCCCTTGGAACCGCTCACCAGCACCGAGGTTTGGAACATCCGCTCAGATCTTGGTGAGGTGGTAATAGCGGTTGTTCAGCTTGTCGTATTCGCTCCAGACAGCGTTTTCCGGTGCCGCTTCCAGCATCTGGGCCACGCCCACGCTCTGGGCGTCCAGGTTGTCGCAGAGGTGCAGAACCAGCGCCTCGAGGGTCTGGGGCAAGCGCACGGAGGCTTTTTCATATTCGCCGTGGTGGGCCAGGATCATGTGGCGCAAATTGAGCAGGATGTCGTCAGGAAAAC
The DNA here is from genome assembly GCA_020532085.1 of Candidatus Cloacimonadota bacterium. Taxonomy (NCBI): domain Bacteria; kingdom Pseudomonadati; phylum Candidatus Cloacimonadota; species Candidatus Cloacimonadota bacterium. The sequence goes on from JAJBAV010000010.1 coordinate 56,501, forward strand.
CGGTGATCAGCCTGGCCTGTTCGCAGATGTACTGGTCGCTGAGGCTGAGATGGCCGATCAAGCGCCCCACTTCGGTGAAATCGATCGCGGGTTTGGCGTTGTATTCGAAGATCTTGCCAAAGTCGTGCAACAACGCTCCGGAGAGCAGCAGGTCCCGGTTCACGGGATACATCACCGAAACGAAATCGCAGAGGGTGGCCACGGACACAGTGTGTTCGATGAGCCCGTGCATGTAGTTGTGATGCCAGCCTTTGGCCGCGGGGGCCTGCAGAAAACGGGCGAAGACCTCCTTGTCGTCAAAGACGGCGCGCAGCAGCTTGTGCAGCCAAACGTTCTCCACCTTGTCTACAAAGGCAAAGAACTGCTCCGCCAGGGCGTCCGGATCCTTCTTGCTGCGGGTGACGAAATCCTCGATCCTGTATTCGGAGTGGTCGGCAAAGCGGACCTGGGAAACATTCAGCTGGATCTGTTCCTTATAGCTGTTCACCAGGGCTTTCAGGTGCACCACGTCACCCGCGGCGAAAGTTTCGCTGATGTTTTTGGCGTCTTTCCAAACATTGCCGGCGATGGTGCCGCTGCGGTCCTGCAAACGCAGGCGCAGATACTGGTCGTTCTTGCCGTCGCGCAGTTCCTTTTCCGCCACCAGATAGAAGCCGTTGATCTCTTTGCCGAGGTGGTCCTTGAATTCCGAAATGTCGATGTGGTCAGTCATGATGGCTCACTTTATGATGTTTATTTTTTTGAAAACCGTGGTGGTCCCGCCACGGGGCAGGGCGATCTGAACGCGAAGCAGATAGATCCCGGAAGCGGGAAATTCGCTGGCGGCCAAAGTGATCTCCGGCTGGCCTGCCTCCAGGTCCATGATCTTCTGTCCGCGGAGGTTGTAGATCTGCAGCGGGCCCAGTTTTTGCCCCTTGTCCAGGCAGATCCGCAAACAGCCGCCGCCCCGGAGCGGGTTGGGGCTGATCCGTAGTTCCGGAACTGGCTGGACCTCGTCCTGCGCGGCAACTACATCCACGATATCGCTGTAGGCGGAATAGAGGATCCTGCCGCCGCCCGCAAGCTGCAGCCAGTAATAGAGGCGGTAGTTTTGGGCCAGCTCGGCCAGGGAAAGGTCGCTTAGCGACAGGTTGAAGTTCAGCCTTATCTCCTCGCCCGCGCCCAGAGGGCCGTTCAGCGGGGCGCCGTGCGTGATCCAGCGGTCGATGACGAAGCGTTCCGCGCCGTCGAAAAAAACTTTTTTGAAGAGCCCCACACTCAGGCGGGAGGAGTTGATCAGGTTATATTCGGTGGCGGAATTGTAGAGCAGGGTGTTGGCGTTGGACAAGGTCAGTTCGGCGCTGAGCAGATCGTTCTGGGCGATGTGCTCGAAACGGCAGTTCGAGGACGAAACGAAGCTTTTCAGGTCCTGGGCGGTCAGGCAATGCTGCTCATACTGCGTGCCGTAAGCGGGCGAAAACCCGTTCAGGCGCAGATCTCCGTTCACGGCCGTGCGGGGCAGGGAGTTGAAGCTGTACCAGTTGAATCTGATCTGCGCGGCCACATTGGCCAGGGAATCGCTGAGGATGGGAAAATAGTTCAGGACATGAACGTCCGGAAAAGCGTAGGGATCCTGGATGGTGGTGATCTGGGCGGAACTGCCGTTGCGCAGGAAATTTTCCACCAGCCAGACAGGATAGGCCTCGGCCAGGCTGAAACGGTGGATCACGCTGCTGTTGTTCGCAGTGGGCTCGCCAACCGCCTGGGCGCTGCTGAGGGTTGCCCGCAGTTTCAGCTGCAGAGGCTGGTCCGGCAGGATGAACTGGTGATCGGCGAAATTGGGGCTTTGGGCGTTGAAAGCATACTCCGAGCGCGGCGGGATGGGATCCACAACCAGCAGGGAATCCGCAAAGGCGAATCCCGCCAAGGGCGATGAGTAGTTGATCAGGACCACGGCGTCGCTGATGGGGAGGTCGGAATGATTGAAGATGGTGAAGCTTGGCCCCACCATTTGCCTGGGCTGCAGCACGCCCTCCAGCTCCAGATCCGCCAATTGCAGATCCGGGGCATTGAGCACGAAATTCCCGGCCAGGCCGAAGAGCAGCTCAGCGCCAAAACCGGCCGTGGCCAGGCTTTGGAAATAAGGGTTGATGCTGTTTGTATTCCAGTAATAGCTGTGCTCACCCCCACCCGCGGACGCGGCCACAAAGCGGTTGGCAAAATTCGTGGCGTAGGTGACCACCAGCCAGAGGGAATCGCCCTGCACTGGGTTCGCGAAAGGGATCTCCACCTGATTGGCCATTACCGGCACTTTGGCCCAGGCCAGGCTGGCACCAGGCCCTCCGTAGGAATCCGCAAACAATTCCACCCGCACCGAATCACCCGTCTGCGGCAGCCAGAGAAGAGCTTTGTCAACTGCAAACTCGCTGGCGAATGTTTCCGGATAGACCTCCGCGAAATTGAAGCGCACCGCCCAGATGTCAGCGCCGTAAAAATGATAGTCGTCGCTGCCGTTGTGGTAGGCAAAATTGTATTCCCTGTCTTCAGCGGGCCAGACGTTTTGGCCGCTGCCGGGAAGCGTGCCCAGGGCAAAGGATAGGCCGCAAAGCAAGCTCAGCGCCAGGATCAGGCAGAGTTTCACAGCTTCCCCTTCGCGATCAGTTCCCGCGCCCGCTGCAGATCATGCAGCATGGCCTCGCGCAAAGCGTTGATTCCGCTGAACATCTTTTCCTCCCTGAAATACTGCAGCAGTTCCACGGCCAGCGGAACGCCGTAGATCTGCCGGTCAAAATCCAGAATATGGGTCTCCACAACAACATTTCCGCTGTGTTTCAACGTTGGGCTGAAGCCGATATTTGTCAATCCAAAAAAACTGTCTTCGCCCAGACGCACCCGGCTGAGGTAAACCCCGGCTTGGGGCAGCAATTGCCGGGCGTCCTCCAAACGCAGGTTGGCAGTGGGAAATCCCAGGTCGCGGCCCAGGGCGGAACCGCCCGCTACTTCGCCAAACAGGGTGTAGGGCGCGCCAAGCAGCCGGTTGGCCTCCGCCAGATCGCCCAGAGTGAGCATTTCCCGGATCAGGGTGCTGCTCACCACCCGGTTGCCGTGCTGCAGCGGCTCCACAAAATGAAGCTGGTAGCCGTAACGGGCCTGGTGTTCCTGCAAAAAGGCGTAGTCGCCCCGCCGCTGGTGACCGAACTGGGAATCGTAACCCAGCACCATGGCCGCGGGTGCGAAACGGCCAATGATCTGCCCCTGCAGAAAGTCTTCCGCGGAAACGCGGGCCAGCTCCTCATCAAAATGGAGCAGCGCTACTTCATCGACCCCCAGTTCCTGCAGCAGTCTTGCCTTCTGCAACGGAGGCAGCAGCAGGCGGGGATGCAAGCGGCGCTGAAGAACCTCGGCGGGATGGTTGTCGTAGGTGATGACCACGCTTTTTAGCTGGAGCTGCAGCGCCACAGCGATGAGTTCGCCAATGAGTTTGCGATGGCCCAGATGCAGGCCGTCGAAATTGCCTATGCTTAAAACACTGTTTCGCATTTTGTTACACAAGGTTGATCACGGGCTGGACGAGGTTTGAAGCCCGTCTGGCCACACCGAGGATGGCGTCGCTAGAGTCCAGAAGCAGGATGCGTTCCGCGTCCGCGCCTTCGCTGCCAAAAGCCTGGCCGTTTCTCAGCGCGGCCAATTCGGCTGCCTGTGGCTGGAAAAACTCAAAGCCCGTGAACAGCTGCCGGGGCGGATGGAAAGCGGACTGGAAATTCTCGGGGGTCAGCGCGTCAAGTTGCCAGGCTTCATCCAGCCCCACCGCGCCGATGGCCTCACGCCGCAGGGCAACAGTGTGTCCCACCGTGTTCAGGCAGCCGGCGAGGTATTCGCTTAAGCTGCGGATGTAGGTGCCCTTGGAAACACGGCAAACATAGCGCAGATCGGGAGGAGAGTAGCTCAAGACCTTGAATTCGCTGATCATTACAGGGCGCGGGGCAAGTTCCAACAGCTCACCCTGGCGGGCGTAGGCATAGGCCGGGCGGCCGTTCACTTTCAGGGCTGAATGCTGAGGAGGACGCAGTTCCCGCAGCCGGGTCACCTGCTGCAGAAGGCAAGCCTCATCCACCTGGTCCGGAACCGGGCCATCCAAGCGCACAAACTCGCCCTCGGTGTCGCCGGTATTGGTCTGGCTGCCCAAGCGCAGGGTGGCGCTGTAGCTTTTATCCTCCGCCTCCAGATATTTGCACAGCCGGGTGGCAGGCCCGAGCGCGCAGATCAGCAGTCCGGTGGCAAAGGGATCGAGGGTGCCGGTGTGGCCAATCTTCCTGATCCCAGTGATTTTTCGCAGCCTGCGCACCATATCGAAGGAGCTGCAGCCCGCGGGCTTGTCGATCAGCAGGAATCCGCTTGGTTCAGGCATTCGCCGGGAGATCGCGCAAAGTTCGGTCCAGCTTGTTCAGAATATCGGCCTTGAGCGTGTCCAGATCGCCGCGCAGGTTGGCCCCGGAAGCGCTTACATGGCCGCCTCCGCCGTAGGAGGAGGCCACCGAATTCACGTCGAATCTGGGCGAGCGCAGGCTGAGCTTGTACTCGCCGGGCTTTTCTTCCCTCAGGTAGGCCACGATGTCGATGTCCCGAACGCCCTGCACCCAGCGGGTGATGTTCATGATGGAATCGGCCGTGAGCTTGTTGCGGGTCTGCATGTCCAGGGTGGAATACATGTAGAGAACGCGGTCTCCGTTGTGCAGCTCGATGGTGGAGAGCACTTCACCGATGTAGCGCATCTCCAGGGCTTCGTGATTGAGGAAATACTGCTTGTACAGCTTTGCCGGCGAAATGCCCAGTTCGCCAAGCTCCGAGGCGATGCGGAAGACCTCGGCGTCGGTGTTGGCATTGATGAAATTGTTGGTGTCGTTGATGATGGTCACATAGATGCAGTTGGCCACGGCGATCCTCACGTCCTCCGGCAAAGCGGCTATCTCGCTCTGCAGGGCCCTGTGGATGATGGCCCCGGCCGAAACGGCGGAGGTGTCCACAAAGCTGAAATCGGTTTTGATGACGCCGTTTTCCGGAACGTGATGATCGATCAGGATCACGTGGCGGGAAGACCGGATCAGGGCTTCACGCTGGGCCACCCGGCTGTAGCTGTTGCAATCCAGCACGATCAGCAGATCGTAGCTCATGCCCTCTTCGTGGGTGAGCACCGCTGCTCCCTCCATCAGGAAGGCAAAGCGTTCCAGATGCGAATCCGGGTCCACGACAATCTCGCTGGACAGGCCCCGGGCCTTAAGAATCTTTTGCAGGGCCAGGCTGGCCGCGAAGCCGTCACCGTCGGGTTCCACGTGGGACATGATGCCCACCGTCCGGCCCGGAAGCAGTTCGGCCAGAAGTTTATCGTGCAGTTCCTGTGTGTTTTTCATGTTGATTTCCCCCACCTTGGCCCGCGCCCGGGTTGGCACAGCCAGAAACGGGTTCAGGGGCGGACGGGCCTATTTGTCCTCGTCTTCTTCCTCTTCCTCTTCCTCGATGAACTCGTTGTAGAGCTCTTCGTCTTCGTCCACGTCGTAAACGTCGTCTTCGTCCAGATAGTCGTCCAGGTCGATATCCGGGTCATAATCGTCATCTTCGTCACCGTACCTGTCTTTGAGCGAGGCCAGCAAGACGTCAACCGCCTCGGCCCGGTCCTCGGTCTCGTCATAGAAGAAGGTCAGTTCGGGAATGGTTCTCATGATGTGTGCTCCTGCGATTTGTTTTTTGAGGAACCCCGACGTTTTGATCAGGTGTTCCCTGATGCTGGCGTGGGTGGCGGGGTTGTTGTAATGCGAAAAATAGAGCTTGGCGTATCTAAGGTCCTTGGAAATGACCACGTCCGTGATCGTCACCCAATCCAGCGCGGGATCCCGCAGTTTCTGGCTGAGGGCGATGTTGAAGAGCTTTTTGAGCTCTTCCTGCAAACGGGGTATGCGGTGCGATTTCATCAGAGTTTCTTGGCCACCTCTTCAAGCACATAGCATTCCAATACGTCGCCTTCCTTGATGTCGGAGAAATTCGCCAGGGAAAGGCCACACTCTGTTCCCGCCTTCACTTCGGCCACATCGTTGGCATAGTGCTTCAGCGAGGAAAGGTCGTCTTCCGCCACCAACACGTCGTTGCGGTAGAGGCGAACCTTGCAGACCCTTCTGATTACGCCGCGGTCCACCTGGCAGCCGGCGATGGTGCCCACTTTCTTGATCTTGAAGACCTGGCGGATGGTTGCGGAGCCGATCACGGTTTCCTCGATGCTGGGCTTGAGCATGCCTTCCAGCGATTGGCGCACGTCGTCGATGGCGTCGTAGATCACCTGATAGAGCTTGATCTCCACGCCCTCATCCTCTGCGAGTTTGCGCGCGAGCTGGCTGGCCCGCACGTGGAAGCCAATGATCACGGCGTTGGAAGCCGAGGCCAGGCTTACGTCAGCTTCGTTGATCCCGCCCACGCTTTTGTGGATGATGCTCACCTGCACCTCATCGTTGGCGATCTTCTCCAGGGAATCGGCCAAAGCTTCAGCGGAGCCGTCGGTATCGGTTTTGATGATGATGTTGAGCTCGTTGATCGCCTCTTCCTTGATGCGGGCGAAGATGTTCTGCAGCGAGGACTTGTTCTGGAATTTTTCGCGTTCCAGGCGGATGTGGGTCCGCTCGGAGCTGATGCTGCGGGCGGTTTTTTCGCTTTCCACCTGGTTGAGGACGTCGCCGGCCTTGGGGGTGTCGTTCAGGCCGTAGATCCTGCCCACGTCCGAGGGATGGAGTATCTTCACATCCAGGCCGCGTTCGTTCTCGATCTTGCGGATCCTGCCGTGGGTTGCGCCGCAAACAATAATGTCGCCCTTGCTGAGGGTGCCTTCCTGCAAGAGCACTGTGGCCACCGAACCCATGCGCGTGTCTTTGGCGGATTCGATCACCACGGCCAGCCCGGGTACTTCCCGGCGGGCTTTGAGTTCCATCATTTCAGATGTCAGCAGGATCAGCTCGATCAGGTTCAGCACCCCTTCCCCGGTCACCACCGAGGTTTTGCACCAGGGCACCTCTCCCCCGTATTGTTCCAGCAGCACCCCGTAATCCAGCAATTGCGCGACCACCCGGTCCACATTGGCATCCGGCAGGTCGATCTTGTTGATGGCGATGATCAGATGCACCCCGGCGGCTTTGGCGTGGTCGATGGCTTCACGGGTTTGGGGTTTCATGCCTTCGTTGGCCGCCACCACGATCACGGCGATGTCCGTAACGTTGGCGCCGCGCGCCCGCATGGCGGTGAAAGCTTCGTGGCCGGGTGTATCCAGGAAAGTGATCTTGTTCTTGTTGATCTCGATCTGGTAGGCGCCGATATGCTGGGTGATGCCTCCGGATTCGCCCGCCACGATGTTCGTGTTGCGGATGTAATCCAGGATCGAGGTCTTGCCGTGATCAACGTGGCCCATGATGGTCACCACAGGCGCCCGGGGCTCTTCCGCGACATCGCTGTACTGCTCTTTTTCCCGGTCCAGAACGTCTGTTCCGAACTCTTCCTCAAAGCGGAAGGGAACCTGGAACTCTTCGCAGATCGTTTCCAGCGAATCGCGGTCCAGCCTCTGGTTGATCGTCACCAGCTGGCCCATGGCGAAAAACTTGCTGATGATCTCACCCGCGGAGAGATTCAGGATCTTGGCCAGTTCGCTCACGGAGGTGAATTCCCGGATCACGGCCAGGCCGTCGCCGGTGTCCTCGACCAGTTGGGCTTCGCGATGGTATTTTTTCTTTTTGCCGGTCTTTTGCAAAACTTTCTTGATATTGCGGGAAATCTCGGCTTCGTCGGCTTCGACCAGCGGAACTTCCACCTGTTTGCCTTTTTTGGCCGTGCCGATGATGGCTTTTTTGTGGCGGCTCTTGTCGCCCAGATCGTCGTGGCTCACCTTGGTTTTGCCGAATTTTTTGCTTTCGGGTTCTTTAACGGCCACCACTGGCGGGGCGGAATCAGGCGCTCCGGGCTTTTTGCGCGGCTCTTCGGCCCGCTTTCTGGGGTCGGGCTTGGGCCGGGCGGCGCCTCTGTCGTCCGGACGTTCCAGATAGGATTTGGGCCGGGCCGGTTTGCTGCCCCGGGGCTGGACCGGAGTGGCCTGGGTGTAGGGAACGATCACGCGGTGTTTGGGAGCTTCCTTGGTGGGAGGAACGTATTTTTCGGGCTGAGGCCGCGCTTCCGGCGCCGCTTCCTCTGGTTCCGGCTGAGGTTCTGGCTGCGGTTCAGGCTGGGCTTTAGGCTTGGCTTCCTGCTCCGGTTCCGCTTTCTTGCGCCCCTTTTTCTCTTTCACGGGCTTGGCCGGAGTTTCCTCCGCCACTTCCGCCACTGGAGCTGCTTGAGGCACGGCCGGTTCGGTCTTGCCGGTCTTGGCGGCCTGACGCATTTCCATCAGACGCTTTCTGTCCTTTTCCGCTTTCTTTTCGGCGTCCATCTGCTCGTTGTATTTTCTGCGGATCAGGTTCGCCACGTCCTCTTCGATGAGGCTCATGTGGCTTTTTACGATCACGTTCAGGTCGGTCAGGTGCTTTTTCAGCGCCATGGTGCTGATCTTCAGTTCCTTGGCCAGTTCATGTACTCTTATTTGCACTTTGTTCCTCCACTTTGGCGATGCTGTGATGATACTCCAGCATCCGGGTGGCAAATTGTTTGTCCGTTATTCCGTAGATCCCTGTGATAGGTACGCCCAACGCTGCGCTCAGCTCTTGCTGAGTGCCGAGGCGAAGAATGGAAACAGATGATCCGGCTTGCTGAACAGCCGCTTCGATCCGGGCAGCCGAGCGCTGCGCCGTGTCCGTGGCGATGATGATCAGCCGCAGGCCCCGGGAATGCAGTTCCCGCAGGCAGGCGTCCGCTCCGGAGATTAGTTTCCCGGCTTTGCGGGCAAACTGCATCAGGTTGATTATCTTGCGCGTCAGTTCGTGGCCGCTGTCCATCACTGCTTCCCCGCAGAATTGAACATGGCTTCCGAGCGTAGATTGAATCTGCGCTTCAGATGGTTCCGCTTCCATTTGTCCAGGCCTTTCAAACAGTCCGGCTGGGGGCAGACGTAGTTTTGGCGTCTTTGCACCCGGCGCCGCGGATCGAACACGATGCCCTGAGGCAGAACGAAGAAGCTGAGGAGTTCCCCGGCTTCCCTTTTCGCCCGGCATACCACACAGGTGCGCTGGGGCACATGGTCCGCGTGACTGTTTTGGTTTGGCATCAGAAATATTTGGCGGCTTCCTTGAGCCGTTCGGCGGTTTTTTGTCCCACCCCTTCCAGGTTGCAAAGTTCCTCCACCGAGGCGGCGTAGATGTCCTGGACGGAGGTGTAGCCGGATTGGCGCAGGATCTCGGCGATCTTGGCGGTCACGCCGTCCAGATCGGTGATATGGCTCACCGTGCGGCGTTCCTTGGCCATTTTTTCCTCAAATTCCTCCAGGGTGAAGATGTCGATCTTCATCCCGGTGAGCTTGGCGGCCAATTTCACGTTTTTGCCGCCCTTGCCGATGGCCACCACCTTGTCTGCCTCTTCCACGATCACGCTGGCGGCGCGGTTGCGCTCGATGATCACGCGCTTCACTTTTTCCACGCCCAGGGCCCGTTCGATCATCTTTTCCGGATCTTCGTCGTGCACCACGATGTCGATCTGTTCACCGCGCAGCTCCTTGCGGATGCTGTCGATGCGGGCGCCCCGGGGACCGATGCAGACGGCCACTGGATCCAGCTTGGGATCGGTGCTCAGCAGCTCCACCTTGGTGCGGATGCCGGGTTCGCGCACTATTTTCATGATCTTGATCGTGCCGTCGTAAACTTCCGGGATCTCCGCTTCAAAGAGCTTCTTCACAAATTCCGGATTGGTGCGCGAGAGGATGATCGTTACGTTGGACTGGTGGGTGCGGATGTTCGTCACATAGGCTTTGATGTTGTCACCCACGCGGTAATATTCGTTCTCGATCTGCTCATCGGCGGGCAGCAGCGCGTCCGTGTAACTGATGTCGATGCGGTAACCGCCGGTGTCGTCGATGGTCTTGATCTTGCCGCTGACGATGGTGTTCTTCTGTTTGTTGAAATCGCTCTGGATCTTCTCTTCTTCCAGCAGGCGGATCTTGTCCTGGATCGCCTTTTGGGCGGTCTTGATCAGTTTGGGCTCAAACTCGTGCATGGCCATGGTTTTGGCCACGAACTGCCCCAGCTCCACACCGCTGCCGTGCAGCTGTCTGGCGTCTTCGAGCGAAATCTCGCCCAGCTTTGTCTCGGTTTCCACCACCTCGCAGAGGTAGCGGGCCTTGATGGTGCTGGAGGCCTCTTCGATGAAGATCTCCAGTTCGTTTTCAGGCTCGAGTTTCTTGCTCAGCGTGGCGTGGATCGCTTCCACGATCATCTCCTGGATCAGTTCCTTGTCCAGCTGCTTAATGGCGGCAAGCTTCACCACGGCGTCCAAAATGTTCGCGTTCATTCCTGCTCCTCCCGCTTCGGTGTGGCGAGATAGACTGTCTTGGCCCGGGAGATCGATTTCAGCGCGATCTCCACCCTGCTCCCCCGGTCGTCCAGGATCACACTGTCCTGATTGACCTCGGTCAGGGTGCCCAAAGTGGAGTTTTTTTGCTCTCCGTCGCCCCATTGCACCGCCACCTTCTCGTTGATCGCGCTCACCCAATGGCTTTTCAGCTTCAGGGGGCGTTCCAGGCCGGGTGACGACACTTCCAGGAAATAGCGGTCCGGGATCAGGTCAAATTCCTCCAGCTCCGCCCCCAGGGCGCGGCTGAATCTGGCACACTCATCCAGTGTGACCCCACCGATCTTGGTGAGGTAAATCGTGATGATGCGCCCCTTGCCGGACATCTTTTCATCGAGGTCGTACAGCGCCAGATGCTGCTCCTGGCAGATCCGGCGGGCAATGTCTTCGACTTGCGGACGGTAATACTCCATCTTGCTTCCTTTACACACTCATTTTGCGTCAAAAAAAATAGCTAACTTCCGTAGCTATTTGTCCTTACAAAGGCAATTCTATTATCTGCAAATGCGGCCTTTGCACCGCTTTCCAAACTGACGGTCATTTTCTGGGCGGCTGTAATGGTGTCAAGCGGAATTTTCGGCCGCGCCTTATCCGTGACCGGAGATGGAGATAACTGCCAACCTTTATAAGTATCAAGTAAAATTGCAAATAGTAGCACTTTCGTTGCAAATCACCGTTAATAGTGAGACCCCTGTATCAGGTTTTACAATGAAGGATCTATATTTCTTACGTCTTTTAGGTTTCATTCTAACCCGCAGCCTTTCGACACTCAAGCTACCGGGCTGCGGGTTCGCTTTCTTTTTTTGTCCCTTGTTCGGGAGCAGGATGGAAATCTGGATTTCCCTGTATGACCTGCCGTGAAACCAGGACAGGTTCTCATTATGAAGATACTGAGACAGCGGAAGCCTATATTGTTGTTCGTGTTCGTAGCGTTGTTGTTGTTGTTACGATTCGAAACGGTGCAGTTGTTGGCATTGTTGTTCCAGCTGCCGCCGCGTTTCACACGGTTTGATCCGCTTGCTGATTTCCACCCCAAATTGATCTTGCAAGATGGTTGCTGTTCGCAAAGCCGATGAAGCCCATACGGCTGCGAGTACTTTGATAAAGCGTTTCTGCCTCGATCACCCCCCTCATGAAAGCTTTTTCAGTCTTTTCGATCCCTTTGACGCACCTTTGAAGGTTTTCGCGGCGCAAGCGCAGCAATTTCGGGAAAATCCGGTATCCCAGGAAAGGAATTCCATTTTGTGTCCGGTTGATTTGCACAGATTTGGGCTTGATATTCAGATCAAGATATTGCGATAGGAACGCATCTATTGAAGCAAGTGCTTGCTTCAGCTTTTCCGCTACATCCGAAAACAGTATGAAATCATCCATATACCGCACATATGCGGAAAAGCCAAGCCGCTGTTTGACATGGTGATCAAGTTTGTTAAGATAAACATTGGCAAAAAACTGCGAAGTGAGATTTCCCACCGGCAGTCCCCTTGCTCCATTGCCCGGGCAAGTGCCATATCCTTTCATGCTTTCGGTTTGGTTGCCCAGGATTGTTGCGCACAGCGAAAGCACCTCCTCATCTTTGATCTTGCGCCGGATCAAGCCAAGCAGGATGGCATGATCCACGCTGGCAAAGAATTGCTCAATATCCAGCTTCATATACCATTGATGTTTTCCAGCATAGTTTTGCGCTGAGCTTACTGCCAAATGCAAACCTTTGTGTTTACGGGTGGCATAAGAATCCTTGATGAATATTGTCTCAAAGATGGGCTCAATGATGTTTACCAATGCGTGGTGCACAACCCGGTCCCGAAATGCAGCCACACTGATGACCCTTTCCTTGGGCTCCCTAATCATGAAATATCGATAGGGCCGGGGCTGGTAACGATGCTCTTTCAGCTCTGCCTGCAAATCAAACAGATTCTTCTCGCAATTGAACATCCACTCAGAGGTCTCTTCCTTGCGTTTCTTGTGCCGGCAAGCTTTTTTATAGGCCAGATACAGATTTGACCAAGAGGTCAATTGATCGTAGAGAAAACCAACCCGTTTAGGCACTTTTCAGCCAGCCCCCAACCATTTTGCCACTTTCCAGCAGCTCCCGGCTGATATACACATACTGGCTCTCGCTGAGGCGTTGCATCTTGAAGGACATCTGTAGCAGTGCCCGCAGCAGGTCCAGCTTCAGATTAATCCTTTGCAGGATGTCCCGCTTCGACGCACTGTATATGGCCTGCACGATCAGCTCCAAAACTTCCAGGCAAGTGTTATCTATCTTTTGGGACAAGGAATAGCGCAAGTTCTTCGGAAAGCGCTCCGTCCTTGCCATTATCCAGGGCACAATATCCATCCATTTCACGTACAGAGGATAGTTATTCTTGCTTGTCAAGCTCCACCTCCTGCAATATGCGGATTATTGTCTCGCCATACTTATCCGCCTTCTGCTTCATTCCCTTGATCGCCACAAAATCAGCTTTGGCACGCGGCTGCCGCTTCACTATATCATGAATCTGGGAATTATACATGATAATATATGCCGGAATCCCTTCACCTGATGCCAATTCATTGCGCCAGTCCCGCAAGGCCTCATACTGCGCCAATTCCAATTCGCTCAGATCGTCCGTGCTGGTCTTTCCCCTGGCTGGCTTGCGGGAAACATACTCGATGAAAAAAGAATAGTAGATCTCCCCATTGCTGTTGATGAACTCTTTTTCTATCCGGACAATGCTTTGCTCCGCACAAAACTTGTTGAAATCATCATCCTCGAAGCGTCCATTATCGCGATCGAAACGCACCAACATCAGTCTATACATCTAACTCTCTTTAATATTTATTACATGGCGGCAGGGGGAAAAATCCCCCTGCACCCCCTTGTTTACTTCCGCCTCAAATCTTGTTCCCTTCGCTTTGTAGCTTGCAAAAGGCAAAAAGGACAAAAACCAAAAATCAAGGGGAAACCCTGAGACAGCGGAAGCCTACACTGCCGTGCGTGTGCGTAGCGTAGAGGTTGAGGTACCGACCCGAAACGGTGCAGTCGCCGGCACTGCTGCCCCAGCTGCCGCCGCGTAACACACGGTCCGATCCGCTCGCAGGACCTGTCGGATCTGTATAATTGCCGGTGGGATAATTGCCATAAATGTCCCAGCACCATTCCCACACATTGCCAGACATGTCGAAGGTGCCAAGCTCGTTCGCTGCTTTTTCTCCAACATCGTGGGTCCGGAAGCCGGAGTTATTATAATACCATGCCACCGCGTCGATATCGTTGCTGCCGCTATAGGTGTAGCCCTGGCTCTGGTTGCCCCCCTTGGCGGCAAACATCCATTCCATCTCCGTGGGCAGGCGGTAGCCGTTGGCGCTCCAATTGCAGCTTACATTGGTGTGGTTGGTGTATAAAGTATTCCATCCGGTAGGCCAGTTGTCCGGATTCGTGCCATAGCTGCTGTAGCTATAGCAAGGCGTAAACCCCTCCTGCATGCTCCTGCGGTTGCAGTATTCGATGGCGTTGAACCAGGAGACTTGCTCCACAGGACGATTGGGGTTGCCGCCAAAGTATGAAGGATTTGTCCCCATCACCGCTTGGTATTCATCCTGAGTCACCTCGTATTTGCCTATGTAAAAGGATGATAGCGTCACTGTGTAGTATGTGGTGGGATTGAAAGTGCCACCGGGGACAAAGATCATCTGGGATGGTAAGGATGTTATGGTGTAAGTCGCGCTGGCGATGGCGCTGGGTATCCAGCCTGGCTTGAATCCTTTTGCCTTCAACGTAAGCGTCGAGCCAACAATGATCGGGTTGGAATACAGCAGCGAAGCGGAATCGGGCTCGCTGCCATCCGTGGTATAGCGGATCGTGGCGCCATTTGTGGCGCAGGATATGCTCACAGTTTGCGCGGAGTCATAACTGCCACCGGGAGGATCGAAGACAGGTTGCGCCACCTCTCCCGCCCCGTCGTCGGCGAGCACTTTCACACGGTAATTGTTGCCGTTGCCCACGCCGTCCAGACCAAAAAACCAGTTGATCTGATACTGGGCGCCGTCCGCCGTGGCCGCTATGGTCCCATAGTCTCCACTGAGGGAGGTGGGAATGATGGTGTAGCTGGCCCCGCCGTCATTGGATACCCGCAGTGAGACTTCGCAGGGCAGGTTGTCCGGGTGGGCCAGGCGATAGCTGATCAAAACCACATTACCAGTCTGAGCGGCCATTACGTTCGTTACCGCCGGGGCTGCCGACAGCAGTCCGGCTGCCATAAGTGCAGTGATAAGTAAGAATAACTTTTTCATGACGCCCCCCTCACTTTAGCAGCACCAGTCTGGCGCTGGAACTGTGGCTGGGGGACTGAAGCCTGAGCAGATAGATCCCGCTGCCACAGATATTTCCCTGTGGGTCGCGTCCGTCCCAGACAAAGCTGTGGCTTCCGGGGAAATAGGTTTGGGAACGGACGAGCTGCCCGCTGAGGTTGTAGATGCCGCAGGTGGCGGTTTCACCTGTCTTGACGTTTAGGTTTACGCGGGCTTGGTCGCCGCTGCGGAAGGGGTTGGGGCTGGCTGGTCGCATCCAGGTGTTTTGAGCGTCCGGAGGCAGGATGGATTCATCCACCGGGGTGCCTGTGATGGTGAAAACATTGGATATGCCTTCCCCGATGAAGGCGTTCAGGCTCCCCACGAAAATGAGAAGCGCCAGGAATATTAGAGCTCTGTTCATGTCATTCTCCTTGATAATTATTATGCCTGATCTCTGTCGATAATTGGCGTCCGGGAGCGCGAAGACTTGCGGAACACCAAGCATAGGTTGCTGACCTTGGAAGTGTGCATTCTCCGGCTCGAAACGGCGAAGAAAACCAAAAGTGCTCATGTGAGAGTTGTTTTGGCCATTGTTCCTCCCAAATTTTTTAATATGTCATAACAGATGTTGATGAAGCAGTTGCGAACCTACTTCAAGGTCACCGTCAAACATCTTTGTGGCCAGATACACTTGCCGTTCAGGAGCCAGAATAGCGTCCTGGACCTGCTTGCATGCTGTTCCCAAACGGCTGTTAAGTTGTGTGTGTATGTAGACGCACATTCGAATCCATGTCAAGCAAAAAATGCTGTGCCCTCCCCCTTTTATCACATGAGATTACTTTATGCCTGGTGAATTTATCGCCAGAATCAGGGACCAGCCAATGATTTGAAAATCTGTAACGGCGACAAGCAAGGTGGGCAAACAACCCAATACATTAAGCTTTTATATCTTACGCCCACAGGATGATCCTGGCTGATACCCCCGGGTGAGATTGATAGCATAATTCGTTGGACCCAATTCAGACCGGGAGTTATTTACTGATGCAGGAAAACGCACCACCGGCACAGTGGAAACAATGCGCTAATAGTTTTTAAAAATCCGATGGTCTGAAAATACCCCAAAATCAGTCCAAATTTATAGAAACCCTGATACAGAAACATCCAAAAACGTCCAAAACCACTGTGACACAGTCTAAAGTCAGTCCTATGCATCTCGCCAGCCCATAGACATTTACGACCACTGTGACAGGTGATACCCATTTGCGGATTTGGGTGATACTTTATAAACCTCTTACGTCTTCTGTGCTGACAAAAAGGAATATCCGGTCAGAATGATTTGAGCGATTCCATCTCTTCATCAATTCCTTACCATACTCCCGATGCATCAATTCATCAGTTCCTTTCCACACGGTTTCGGAGTTCGGTTTCAATACAACAGATAATGCCGGGTACTAATCTACATCTTTACCTAATAATCTACCTACCTTAACTCCTAAATCCTACTAAGACCTTTGCACATAATCCTCAGGGTCTGGTGAAAAAGTAAGAGCATTTAGGATCAAAAAGTAGTTTTTGAAATCTGCAAATAATTCTTGACAAAATAGATAGGCTCATATTTTGTCACTCTAT
>JAJBAV010000011.1 GCA_020532085.1 Candidatus Cloacimonadota bacterium
AACCATATCCACCAGAGTGAGTTAATTACCTCCAGGTTTCAGCATGAAGATCGGAGGGATATTGGCGTAGGGGCTGTTTGGCTAAACAACAAAATTGAGTGTCCACTATTTCAGGACTTGACACGACGCGGGTTTTTGCCATGGATTTTTCCCGTGAATTCACGGTCTTAAATCCAAACCAAGGAGAAGGGAAATGAACGCTGATACATTTACGTGATGTTGTTCTGGCCCAAGCCTGCGGTACGTCAAAAGCGGGGTGCAAGGCGAAAAAACCTTGACTCGGAGCGGGGTGGAAAGAAAAATCGTTCTTTGGCCCAAATCTGAGATCAGGACAAGAATATGAACGACATCCTCAGCCATCACATGGTGATCAGTGAACACAATCTGCTGTTGTTTTTGCTGCAGTTCGCGCTGCTGCTGGGATTGTGCCGCCTGGTGGGCTTTTTCTTTGCTAAAATGAAGCAATCCAGCGTGACCGGTGAGCTGCTGGTGGGCATTTTGCTGGGTCCGGCGATCTTTAGCAAACTGGCGCCCGGCCTGCAAAACACGATCTTTCCGAACGACCTGGCCCAGCGCTCGATGCTGGAGACCGTGGCCTGGTTCGGCAATCTCTTTCTGCTGATGGAAACAGGGCTGGAGATAAATTTCTCCCGGGTCTGGAAACAGGGGATGGAGGCGGTGAAGATCACCGTGGCGGATCTGCTCATCCCCGTTCTGTTATGTTTTTTGCCCATCTATCTGCTGCCGGACCGCTACCTGGTGGATCCCTCGCAGCGTTTTCTCTTTGCCCTCTTCATTTCCGTGATCATGACCATCAGCGCCTTGCCCATCGCCATCCGCGGCCTGCGGGACCTCAATATCCTGAAAACCGACGTTGGCCTGCTCATCATCTCGGCACTCACCATGAACGACATCGTGGGCTGGGTGGTGTTCACCATCATCATGGGCATCTTCGCGCACGGCTCCATGGATTTGGGTTTCGTGGGGCAATTGGTGGGCCTCACCCTGCTGTTCACCGTGCTGAGCCTCACTTTGGGACGCCGCCTGCTGGACAGGGCGGTTACCCTGATCCATGACCGCGCGGAGGACAACCAAGGCCTGAAAGTAACGCTGATCGTGCTGGTGGGCGCGCTGTTCGGCTCGCTCACGCTGGGGATCGGCATCCACGCCCTGTTCGGTTTCTTTATCGCCGGCATAGTTTTGGGCGAGGCGCGGCACATCCACGAAAAAGACCGCTTTGTGGTGAACCGGCTGGTCTATTCGATCTTTGTGCCGGTGTTTTTTGCCAATATCGGGCTACGCCTGGATTTCGTGGCCAATTTTGACTGGTTTCTGGTGCTGCTGCTTTCGGGGTTGGGCATCGCGGGCCGCTTTTTGGGCGCCTACGCCGGGGCGGCCTGGGCCAGGCAACCCAGAGAGAATTTCCAGACCATCGCCATCAGCCACACCCCCGGCGGCGAAATGCACATCGTGGTGGGCATGCTGGCCTACACCACAGGCCTGATCAACGAAGTGGTGCTGGTGGCCATCATCGTGGCCTCGCTGGTTTCCACCATTGTCTTCGGTTTTTGGCTGTCCTTCATCGTGAACCGCCTGCGCAAAACTTCCTACGACATCGTGCTGGAGGAAAACGACGTCTTCATCGACCGTGACAACTCCGATCCCCAGGCCATGCTGGCCTGGCTGAGCGGGATCGCCGCGCGCAAGACCGGGATCGACCAACAAACCATCCTGCAGGAACTTACGGATCGGGAGGAACAACTAAGCACGGCGGTGGGACGCTCGCTCGCCATGCCGCACGCGCGTTTGGAAGGCATCGAAAAATCGCAGGTCTTCATCGTGCAAAACCAGCACGGGATCGAGTGGGACAGCCCGGACGGATTGCCCGTGCACCTCTTTATCCTGATCCTCACGCCCAAGGCCAGGCAAAACGCCCAGATCCAGATCCTGCGCAGCCTGTCCCTGGCCCTGCAAGACCGCAAACTAACCGCGCAGCTGCTGGACAGCAATGACCCCAAATTCCTCTGGAACACGATCAGAAGCGAACTCACCACCTGCAGCCGCTGCCGGTTGGCGTAGCGGCCGGGATGTGATTGGATCGCAGTTTGGCCATGGTGCTAAGGGGTGGATAAGATGCCATTACATAAGGGAATGATTGATTGGATAAGCCCCCAAAGGGGTTTCACCAGCTGAAAACCAACATTTTGGAGTGATCCTAACGAGTCTGGACGTGGGTAAGTTCCATCCGACCGAAGCGATCATAACTTTTCCGGTCGGGATCCAGCCAGGGCGAAAACACCCCAACCGGCCAAAGCCCCCGCGAGGTAGCAAAGCAGGTCGCTCCCCCGAAAGCCAAAACCGAGGAGCAGGCCTCCGATCAGGGTTTGGCGAATGCGGTCCAGCCAAAGCGGATGCCAAAGCTGGCTGAGTTCGATCAGCAGGGAAAAGGCCAGGGTGAGCAGTAAGACCGAGCTCGATCTGAAGCTGGGCAGGATCAGGCGAAAAAAGGCATAGCAGGCCAGGGCCCACATGGCATCGCCGGCATAAAGGGCCACAAATTCCGGCAGCCAAGCTCCCCAGCGCCGGGAAGCAAGGCCGGCCGCGGCGGCAAGCGGGATCAGCCCCAGGGCGATCAAGCTGCCGCGGGACAGCAAATTTCGCACCCGGGGAACGGAGCCGGTCTTCAAACGTGGTTGCGGAGCGCCAGTTCCAGGGGATGGGGCTGCAGGTAATACTGCTCGGCGAGGTAGGGCTTGTCGTATTTGCGCACGTAGTGGTTGATCAGGGTCACGGGCACGATCAGGGGCAGGAGGCGGTTTCTGTAGTTCATTATCAATTCCAGCAGTTCGGCTTTTTCAGCGGGGGTGAGTTCCTGCTTGAAATAGCCCAGGATGTGCTGCAAAACGTTCTGGTGTTTGGCCCGGGTGGCGGGATGGGAGGTTGCCCGCATCAGCTGCTCCAGATAGAGCTTCGCGAACTCGCTCGGAGAGTGCTGTTTAACGGAGGCCACCAGTTTACCCATGGCCCGGTAGAGCTGAGGGCTGTGGGCCATCAGCAGCAGTTTGTGGCGGGTGTGGAAATCCACCAAGGCGCCGGCGGAAAAGGGTTTGCGCCGCATTTCGTTCCAGCGCTGCATGATGAAGATGCGCTCGATGAAATTTTCGCGCAGAACGGGATCGTGCAGCCGGCCTTCCTCCTCCACGGGCAGGAGGGGAAAGGCTTTCATGAATTCCCGGGCGAAGATGCCCACGCCTTTTTTCTCGCCTGCACCGCCTTTGGCCGGATAGACCTTCACGCGTTCCATGCCGCTGGAAGGTGATTTGCTCTTGAACACGAAGCCGCAGAGATCCGCGTCCGTGAGTTCGGCAAGCTTGCGAAAGCAGAATTCCAGCATGCGCGGGGTGTGGTCAAGCCGGTCCTTGATGGTCAGCAGCCGGGGGTTTTCCACTTCCCCCACCAGGCGCATGGCGTCACGGGGAACTGGCAGGCCGCATTCCACCTCCGGGCAAACATGCACGTAAGTGACGTATTTGCCGAGGGTTTCCACCAGCCAATGGTCATATTTGTGCTGTCCGTCGTAGCGGACCTTGTGGCCCAGGAGGCAGGAGCTGATGCCGAGTTTCAGATAATCGCTCATTCAAAAAATCCTCATTCGTTCAAAGCAGGGCCTTAAATTCATCAATACAGAGATGTAAGGCTAATTTCACGCTCTTTGGGGTCGTCAAAAATGACCTTTTTGGGATCGAAGTACTCTGGGTCATAGTCACGCCCCATCCACTCAAGTATATCTTCGTAACATTCGTTCTTGGGATCCTGCAGGATTTTCAGTTTCTCGTAAAACCCCCATACGCCACCTGAATCCTCAGGTGGACAGGCTCGTTTTCCGGCCAGGCAGCAAGGATAAGTTTGATTGGGATCCGCTGGTAGTATCTTTTCCAAGTTGACCTGGTGGTACCAATCATCTCCGAAATCGTACCAGTAGCGTGCGATAGAATTCTCCCGAGAAAAGAACTTGGATATGCGCTGGAATATTTTGGCTTTGCTATAGTCTTCCTCGGCCAATCCAATATCCACGATGTCCAATTCGCTGGGAGAAAAAATTGAAAATTCGTGCAGGTGGCAGTCTTTCCAACCCATGGCATCCTGGATCGCCACATGCAGATCCCAGAAGCGATAGTTTTCAGGCACCTGGATGCGTCTCCAGATGGGTGGTTTGGTATCCAGGAGAGTGATCTTGAACTGATATACTTGCTTGAATTTGCTCATTGAGGCCTTCCCTTATTTCAGGTGATCAGGGATTATCAATTCGGCATCGGTGGCCTTCACCACGTCGTCAACGCTGTAGCCTTCGCTCACTTCGCGCAGCAGCAGGCCCCCGGGGGTCACCTCGATCACGGCGAGATCTGAAATGATCAGGCTCACCTTGCCTTTGGCGGTGAGGGGCAGATTGCACTGTTTGAGGATCTTGGGGTTGCCGTGCTTATCGCAGTGTTCCATGGCCACGATCACCTTTTTGGCGCCGGTTACGAGGTCCATCGCGCCGCCCATGCCGGGGATGATCTTGCCGGGGATCATCCAGTTGGCCAGGTTGCCCTGCTGATCAACCTGCAAGGCGCCCAGGACGGTGATGTCCAGATGGCCGCCGCGGATGATGCCGAAACTGGTGGCGGAATCGAAAAAGGAAGCTCCCGGCAAGGCTGTGATGAAGCCGCCGCCGGCGTTGATCATGTCCTGGTCCTCCATGCCTTCCACCGGCGCGGGTCCCACGCCCATGATTCCGTTTTCAGACTGGAAGATCACATGCACCCCTGGCGGGATGTGGTTTGCGGCCTCGGTGGGCAGGCCGATGCCCAGGTTCACGTAGTCGCCGTCTTTGAGTTCTTTGGCGATCCGGGCTCCGATCAGCGCGCGCTTATCCATTGCTGGCCTCCTTGCTCAGGCAGATGTAATTCACAAAAACTCCGGGAGTTACCACCTGTTCCGGGTCCAACTCGCCCGTTTCCACGATCTCGTCCACCTCGGCGATGGTGACTTTGCCCGCCATGGCCATGATGGGATTGCTGTTGCGGGCGGTTTTGCGGTAGATAAGGTTGCCGCTGCGGTCGGCCTTCCAGGCGCGGATGAGGGCATAGTCGCTGGGGATGGCGGTTTCAAGGATGTGATCCTGGCCGTTCAAATTGATGACCTGCTTCCCTTCCTCCACCACGGTGCCGATCCCGGTGGGGGTGAGCACGCCGCCCAAACCCATTCCGAAAGCGCGGCAGCGTTCCATAAGCGTGCCCTGGGGAATGAGCTCAACCGAGATCTCGCCGGAATTCATCTGGCTTTGGATCTCTTTGTTGGTGCCCGTGTGAGACACCTGGGCGCTTTTAACCTGGTGGCTCACCACCAGTTTGCCAATGCCGCGGTTTTCCCAATCCGAGGCGATGACGATTACGTGGAGGTCTTTGGTGCCGGCGGCAACGAGGGCGTCGATGATGGTTTCCGGGGCGCCCACAGCCAAAAATCCGCCGATGGCGAGCCGGGCGTTCGGTTTGATCATGGCCGCAGCCTCGGCCGCGGTGATAAGCTTGAACATTGCTTCTCCTATGGTTGTAAATGATATATTGCGGGCATGTTTTCCGCGGGGGGCATTTATGTCAACAGATAGTCTTTCACGTGGTGGAGGTCATCCTCGCTGAGCTTCAGTTCCAAATAAATGCCGTCGGCGCGGTACTCCTCTGTTTGGATATCCGCGATCCTGTGCAGCAGTGAGGCCAGAGAGCCCTGGCTGTAAGGCAGAAAGACTTTGCCCAGGCGGTTCTGGAAGAGCCGCTGCTCCAGCTTTTGCAGCAGTTCGTCCACATGCTCGTGTTTCAGGGCGCTGATCAGCACGGCGTCCGGATAGCGCCGGCGAACGAAGATCCCGATGGTGTCGTCCACGAGGTCGGTTTTGTTCAGGATCAGCAGTTGGGGGATGTCCTGGGCACCGATGCCGGCCAGCACGGAGTTCACCTGATCGATGTAATATCCGAAGCGTTCGTCGGAAAGGTCCACCACGTGGAGCAGCAGATCGGCGTCCTTCACCTCCATCAGGGTGGCGCTGAACGAGGCCACCAGATGGTGGGGCAGGTTCGAGATGAAGCCCACCGTGTCGGAGATCACCACCGGGAAAGAGGTGGAGAGCTTCAGCTGGCGCGAAGTGGAATCGAGGGTGGCGAAAAGCTTGTCCTCCACCAGGACCCCAGCTTCGGTGAGGGAATTGAAGAGGGTGGACTTGCCGGCGTTGGTGTAGCCCACCAGGCAGATCTTTTTGGTGCGCTCGCGCTGTTTGCGCTGGGTTTCCTTCTGGTGGGTGATGTCTGATATGGCTTTGTTGATCTTGCGGATCTGCAGGCGGATGAGACGTTTGTCGATCTCGATCTGCTTTTCCCCCATGCCGCGGGTGGCCGCGCCGCCGGAAGAGCGCTGGGAGCCGCGTTCCTTGTCGAAATGGCCCCAAAGCCGGCGCAGGCGGGGCAGTTGGTACTGGAGTTCCGCCAAACGCACCTGCAGCCTGGCTTCGCGGGTGCGGGCGTGTTCGTGGAAGATGGAAAGGATCACCTCGGTGCGGTCGATCACCCGGATGCCGAAATCGTTCTCAATGTTGCGGCCCTGGATAGGGCTGAGCTCTTCGTTCACGATCAGCACTTCAGCCTGTGCCTGGCGCATTTTCCGGCTCATTTCTTCCAGGAAGCCTTTGCCGAAATAGCTGGCCCGCTCGGGATGGTTGCGTTTCTGGGTGTAACTGCCCAAAACCTCGATCCCGGCGGTGTCGGCCAGACGCCGCAATTCTTCCAGGCTGGCCGTAACCTCGGCCTCGGGCTCGCCCTGGCGCACGATCGCGGCTAGAAAGGCGGTCTTTTCGGCGCGCTCGAAATCGTCCCAGGAATCCGGCTCGAGGTCGAATTCCTCCACCAACAGTTCTTGGTCTTCGTTTGGCATGTTTTTTACCGCTTTATCCTTTGGTTACCTGGCCCCTTTACGCTCGGGCTTGAGCCCCCGAAAGTTCGTCCCGCCCCTGTCTCCCGCCCAATGGCCGCATCTGAGGCGGGCATCAGGCGGGAGGCAGCTAACCGGATCAGTATCAGGGACATGGGGTCAGGGTTGTTCTCAGGGACTGAGCTTGGTCCCGCGGGCGTCTTTCCGCCCCGGCGAGCTGTCGTAAACCTCGATGTTGTAGTAGATAACGGCGATGTAATCACGGGGAAACTCGCCGTGGAAAAAGCTGTGGATGAGGTTGATGTATTGCACCACCTCACGCTCGTAGGCGCTAAGTTTGGGGTCCAGCGGATGTAGCAGGCGGGCGATCTGCTTGATCTTGTAGGTGGGAATGTCCAGCCAGACGGTCACGCAGGCGGGATTCACCATCTGGTTGATGAAGGTCTGGGTGGCGAAACCCGGCTCGGAATAGAGCTCCAGCGAGCCCATGCGGTTGGCGCTGAAGTTATGCTCCGCGTGCGTGTAGAGGCTGTCCAAAACGTTGAGCTTCACGTCCAGGGGTTGTTCCATGTTGTCGCGCAGCAGCTGGATCAGCTCGCCGATCCTGCCTTCCGGCGGCAGGAAACCCATGCCTTTCACGGCGTTGTTCAGCTTGAAGCGTGAATCCTGGCGGGCGGCGCCATAAGTGGCGATGATGCCGTTGTGGGGCCCGGACAGCTGGGGGCTGCGCGTGGCTTCCTTTCCTTTGGACAGCATTTCGCGGAAGATGTCCAGGTATTCCTTGCGCTGGGAGCGGTTCCAATCCCAGAAGGACTGGGGAAAATCCACCAGCGGAAAATCCTGCCAGACGCCGTCCACCTGTGCACGAATCACTTTCGCTGTGGCTGCCGGGGTCTCAGCTGTGGTCTGAACGCAGTAGCCGTCCTGCCAGAAAGATGCGGGGTCCGTCAGGTCTTCCGCTTTGAGCAGTCCGATGGCGATCAACAAGGTCAAGAGGATGAGGATGAAGGCTTTATCCATGATTGTCACTCCTATGGGCGAGAATGTTGGCTTTGGCAGCGGGGACGGCTTCGTAGAGGAAGCTGTTGATGTCGCAGGGAAAGGAGCCGCATTCAGCGCAGCTTATGTATCCCTTGCCAAAGGCGCAGGCGCGGATGGGGCACTGACCGCACCAGCTGAAGTGGGGCCCATCGCTGAGGCAGCCCTGGCAGTTGATGTCTGCAGCGGTGAAGGCGTGATCGTAATTCTTGCTCCAGCGCACGGCGATGTCGGCTTTTTGTTCCAGGTCGCCGGACTGGGTGGCAAGGTAGCATTCGCAGGCCTTGCAACCAAGGCCGCAGGCGGATGTGAGTTCAGTCATTCTCTTCCTCCAGGAATTTTTTGAGGGCCTCCAGGCCGCGCCGGGAGAGGCTCATTTTCTTTAGTTTCTTGTCCCTGATGGGTACTTCCAGGGCGGGAAGCAGGCCAAAATTGGCGTTCACCGGCTGGAAATTCTTTTGCTTGGGATCGATCAGGCGTCGCCAGAGCTGGCCCAATATGGTTTCCGGAGGCAGCATTGGAAAGCCCTCGGCCAGGATCCTGGCCACCAGCAATCCGGTGGCGACGCATTCCATGTAGCCTTCCACGCCGCTGAGCTGGCCGGCCACGAAGACCTGGCGGGCGTTGCGCAGCGTGAGGTTGGGAGCCAGAGCCCGGGGGGCGTTCAGATAGCTGTTGCGGTGGATGGAACCGTAGCGGAGGAATTCCGCCTGCTCCAGGCCCGGGATGAGGCGGAAGACGCGTTTCTGCTCAGGCTGGCGCAGCATGGTCTGGCAGCCCACCAGGTTGAAGGCCGTCTGATCTTGGTTTTCGGTGCGCAGCTGGAGCACCGCGAAAGGTTTTTTGCCCTCGTGTTCCAGGCCCATGGGACGCATAACGCCATGCCGCAGAGTGTCTTTACCTCTGCGGGCAAGTTCCTCCACCGGGCTGCAGTTTTCGTAGTAGCTGAATTTCAGGTCCCGGAAAAACTCGTTCTCAAACTCGTGGGCTTCGTGCTGTTCGCCGCTCATCAAAGCGTCCACAAAGGCGTAATACTCCTCGCGGCTGAAAGGGCAGTTGAGGTAGTCGGGATCGCCTTTGTCATAGCGGTCTTTGCGGTATATCCGGCTAAGGTCGAGGCTGTCGGCGGACACGATGGGGGCGATGGCGTCGAAAAAACAGAGCTGGCTGGAGCCCACAACACCCTGCAGCTCAGCCGCCAGGGCGTCTGAGGTGAGAGGCCCGCTGCTAAGGATGCACACACCCTGGGGAAACCTGGCCACCTCTTCCTGCACCAGTTCGATGTTTGGGTGGGTCCGGATGAGGGTATCCACCTTTTGGGCAAAGAGCTCACGGTCCACGGCCAGGGCGTGTCCGGCCGGCACGGCGCAACTTTCCGCTAGCGGCAGCAGTTTTGAGCCCAGCAGGCGCAATTCCGCTTTAAGCATGCCCGCAGGGGTGTCCGGCAGTGTGGATTTGAGGGAGTTGCTGCAAACCAGTTCCGCGGCCAGGCCGGTTTGGTGGGCCGGGGTCATTTTGCCGGGGCGCATCTCGAAGAGACGCACCTTGAGGCCCATGTCCGCCAGATACAGGGCGGCTTCGCTACCTGCCAGGCCCGCGCCGATGATGTTTATCGCCGCCATGGCTGCCTCAGCGGGGTTCCCGCACCTTCAGAAAGATGCCCGCGCCGATCAGGGCAGGCACCACATCGTTGATGATGAAGATGGCCAGGGTGGTGCTGGCGATGCTTTCCGCCTGCAGGCCGATCTTGGAGAGCAGCGAAATGGCGAAGCTCTCCTTCAGCCCCAGCCCGGCCACCGTGATGGGGATGCTGTAGGAGAGGTGGGAAAGCGACATCCTTTTCACCACGTCCCAAAAGGACACCGCCTGGGTGAGATGCAGCATCAGCCAGTATTGGAAAAGGTTCAGCAGGGTGGTGGCCACCATCAGCAGCGTTAGCCGCGGCGCGTAGCGGATGTAATTGGGCCGCAGATGGTTCCAGCGCCGGTTCAGATACAGCAAGAAATACAGCCAGACCGGCAGCGTGATCAGCCAGGCGAACAGCGACCAGCGGATCCAGCCCGGTATGCCCTGGGGAAGGTAAAGCAGGGCCAGGCTGGCAAAGACGAAGATGCTCCAGGTCACGTAGATGCGCTCCAGAAAACAGGAGATCACCGAAGCGCCCTTGCTGCTGTTCGAAACAAAGGCCACCTTGCCGAGGATGCCCCAGCTGCCGGGAACGGCGAAACGCAGCGCCTGGCCTATCATGTAGGATTCGAACACCTCTTTCCGTTTCAGAGTGTAGAGGGGATTCACCTGCAGGGAGTATTGCCAGGCCAGATACTGCCCCCAGTGGCGCAGCACGGCCAGGCCCAGGATGGCCAGGATCAGCCAGGGGGGCTGGTTGATCAGGTTTTGCCACACCTTCACGAACTCCATCTCTTTGAACAGCCCTAACAGGATAAGGGCCGTTACCAGCAGCTTGAGCGCGAAGCTCAGGATCCGCCAGATCTTTTTGCGGGTGGTGGCGTCCATGCTAATTGGCCAGAAGCTCCCGGGTGTGTTGCAGCGCGGCTTCGATCAGTTTCCGGGGCGGCGGAGCGATGCTGCCGTCGCTCATCATGCGGTGGCAGAGTTCCCGGGAGGCCCGGATGTCCGCTTCCGCCAGGGCAAAAACCTCGTCCCGGCTTCGCGGCAGCCTGGCCACGCCTTCTTTAACGGCCTGCTCGGCCACGTCGGCGGCTTCGCGGGCGAAAACGTTTTCCTCGTCCATGCGGGGAACGATGTTGGCGGGATCGATGCCTCTGGCCTCGGCGAAAGCGGCCAGTGAATGAGCCGCGCGGATCGCCATCCCGTCCGTGATCTGGCTGGCCCGCACCAGCAGCGCGCCTTTCAGGATGCCGGGAAAGCCGCAGGAATTGTTGATCTGGTTGGGAAAATCGCCCCGTCCGGTGGCCACGATGAAGGCCCCGGCGGCCTTGGCGTCGTGCGGATAGATCTCTGGCACGGGATTGGCGCAGCAGAAAACCACCGCCCTGGGGGCCATCAGCCTGATCCATTCGGGTTTCACGGTGTGGGGTCCCGGGGTGGAAAGCGAGATCAGCACATCCGCGCCGCGCATCGCCTCATCCATCGTGTTCAGGCGTAGCGGGTTGGAGATCTGGGCCAGGGCCCACTGCTTGAATTTGGCAGGGTTTCGGGCCAGGTCCTCACGCCCGGGATGCAGCGCTCCCTTGCTGTCGAACATGATCAGATTTTGCGGGTCCAGACCTGATTGGAGCAAGATGCTGGCGATGGTGGTGTTGGAAGCCCCGGCGCCGAAGAGCACGGTGCGGATGTTCTGTATCCTTTTATCCGCCAGCTTCAGGGCGTTCAGAAGCCCGGCCAAGGTCACACAGGCTGTTCCTTGGGCGTCATCGTGCCAGACGGGGATCCCGCAGCTGGCGCGAAGTTCGTCCAAAACCCGGTAGCAGTTGGGTTGGGAGATGTCTTCCAGATTCACCGCGCCCACGCTGGGTTCCAGCATCTTCACAAATTCGATCAGCCTGGCCGGGTCCGGTTTGCCCACCGCGTCCCGGTTATTCACGCAGAGCGCGATGGCGTCGAAGCCGCCCAGGTATTTCATCAGCATGGCCTTGCCTTCCATTACGCCCAAACCCCCGGCGGGGCCGCAGTCGCCGTCGCCCAACACTCTGGTGCTGTCGCTAACCACGGCCACCAGGTTGCCCCGGTTGCTGAGTTCAAAGGATCTTTCATTTGCGTCGCGGATGGCGGTCGAAACTGCCGAAACCCCGGGGGTGTACCACACGTTGAACCAGTTGAAGTCCCAGATCCCCGCTTTGGGCAGGGTCTGCATCTTGCCCCGGTAGTGAGCGTGGGTGAGTTCCGAAAGCTTCTTCAGAAAGGCCGTCTGCGCCGCGGAGCGCAGATCGGGAGCGTAGTTGGCCGAAAAATATGCCTGGAGGTTGGCCAGGTCACTGCGTAATTCTTCCATTGATTCATCCTGAAAGCATTTGAGAATTCCAAATTTGCGATCGGGTTCATGTTGTCAACCTTTATCGGGCGAAGCCGCCCTTCCGCTTTCAGGCAGAGTTCATTTGATCAGGATGAGTTTCACCGCCCCCTGATATTCCCCGGCGCTCATGCGCAGCAGGTAGATCCCAGCGGAAACCGCTTGCCCGCTTTCGTTTTGGCCATCCCAAACCAAACCGGAGATCCCCGCCGGCGCGCTGGGATCGGTCCAGCTGCGGATCAGCCGGCCCCGGATGTCGAAGATGCCCACCTTCACCGGGCCGGCTTTGGCCAGGCTGTATTGGATAAGTGTTTCTGAGGCCATGGGATTGGGACGCGGATCCAGCAACAGGGTGTTAAGCCCGGGCAGGGCGGGATCGTTGGCAGCCACCGAAACCAGGCTGAAAGCGATCGTGGTGGTCTGGCCGGCGCTGATGCTCACGCTGGGAATGGTCTGGGGGTCATATCCCGTGGCGGTGGCCGTCACGGAATATGTGCCCACGGGAAGCTGCAGGGAAAAGACTCCGGCGTAGTTCGTCTGGGCGGAAAACCCCTCCGCCTGCACGGTGGCGTTTTGCAGCGGCCAGTTGTCGGTTCCCGTCACGGTCCCCTGCAGGGTGCCCACCTCCACCGGAATCCAGGTGAATCTGGTTTGGGGAAAATCCCCGCCGAGTGTGGAATTGGACGGAGGATTGGCCGGATCGTAGGCTGTGGCATCGCTTTGGGCTTTGCGGGAGCGGTTTTGGCTGGAGTACTGCGCCCGAAAGCGGTCTGAGGACAGGTAAAAGCTGCTGTCCATGGGCCGTTGCACCAGCAGCACCAGGTTTTGCTGGTTCAGATACCAGAAGGGCGGGTCCAGCGGGATGATTATGTCATTTTCACCAGTGGGCAGGTCCAGCGTTCCGTCAAAAACCAGGCTCAGCTCCGTGGAGGGTATCCAGCCCGCCTCAAGGTCCGGCAGAGTGGTGGTGCCCAGCCAGATCTTCACGGGTTTGTCTGTCAGATCACTGGCGAAGTCGTTGAAAAACCCCAGTTCAGTGATGCTTCCCCGCATGTTTTGCAGCTCACCGGGATAGTAAAGCGTCTCGTACAGCGAGTTCTGGAAATACATGTCCACCGGCATCCGCAGCAACTGGTTGCCGCTGCCCACAGTCACGGAAGACCTTTGCGGCGGTTCTGTGAACTGATGCGCAGGACTCTGGTCAAGTCCAAGTGTTTTGTCCCCGCCGCTTTCAGCCAATCCGCCGGCCAGACAGGCCGGGATCAGGGCCAGCAGCAAGATCGCCAGGCCAATGCTTTTCATCTTTTCTCCCGCTTCAAAGCTGTTGCCGCCCGAATCAACCTGATCCGGCGCGAAATGGTTTTGAAGTACAGCAAACAATGCAAAATCCCAGCCAACCGGGCGCCGTTTTTGGCTGCCGGCGCAAAAAGTGCTTGACAACAGAGCATTTACGGCAAAAGAGTGTCCGCGGTCAGAGAGATAAGAAAATGAAGATATGCATCGTGTCCAATTCCCACCACACCACGGACGTGCGCCTCTATTACAAGATGGCGCGCAGCCTGGCGAAGCTGGGGGAGGTGCATCTGCTTTGCGCCAGCGGGGTGCGCAACGCCGCGGTGAACCCCTTTCAGGATGTGGTGGAAACCGAATCCACCTGGTACGCCCTGCCGCTGCTGTATAAAAAAGCCAAAAAGCTCAAACCGGACATAGTGATCTGCGTGGAGCCGCTCACCGTCTTCATCGGCCTGGCCCTGCGCCGCAAGCTGAATTGCAAGGTGGTCTTCGATGTGCACGAGTTTTTCCCTGACGCCTTCGCCGAGCGCTTCCGCCCGCCCCTGAGCTGGGTCGCGAAAGCCCTCTACCTGGGTTTTGAACGCCGCCTGCAGCGCAGCGTGGACGCCACCACCGCCGTCAGCGAGGAGATCCTGGACCAGTTGCTTCCCCGCGGCAAACGCGTGAACGCCATCGCCCTGCCCAACTACCCTGTGAAGAACGTATGGGACTACACCTGCGAGACCCCGATGGAGCTCAGCGCCATCTGCGAGATGGATTTTGACCTGATCTACATCGGCGGCCTTACTCCGGACCGCGGTGTCTTCAAGCTGCTTAAAAGCGTCAGCCTGCTCAGGAACGAGTTTCCCGCCCTCAACGTCCTCATCCTGGGCAAATTCTTCGATCCCGCGGTGGAGCGCGAATTCAACGAACAGCTAAACACTCTCAACCTCAACGCCGTGATCTATTACCAAAGCTGGATCCCGGCGGAAAAGATCGGCCTGCTGCTCAAACGCAGCCGGGTGGGGCTCTGGCTCTTCAATCCCCAAAACCGCCGCATGAGCCGCGCCGTGCCCCTCAAGGTGCTGGAATATTTCGCCGCCGGGCTGCCCGTGGTTTCCATCAACACCCCTCTGATGCGCGGCCTGATCGAGGCCAATGAGCTAGGCGCCTGCTGCGAATACCACAGCGACAGCATCGCCAGGTCCGTGGCCGGCCTCCTCCGCCTTAACCCTAGCGAATACCGCCTGCTCAGCAAGCGCTGCAGCAACCTCATCGACCAGAAATTCAACTGGGAGGCCCTCGAGCCGCGCCTCCTTGAACTGATGCGCAAGCTGGCCTCAAACTGAGATGCGCGTTCTCTACCTCAGCTATTTCTATCCACCCCTGGGCGGCCCCGCCGCGCTGCGCAACCTCAAAACGGTGAAATACCTTGCCCAAAGCGGCATCGTTTGCGACGTGATCACCGTGCGCGACATCGAATACCTCTACCGGGATCCCGCCCTGATGGAGGAAAACGCCGCGGCCACCCTCATCCGCACGGATTCCCTGGATCCCATGGCCCTGCTGAAAAAAGGCCGTGAAGCCGGCGGCGGGGATCTATCCCGGATCTACCTGAACACCCCGGAAAAGCTAAAACTCCGCGTGCGCCAGCTTTACCCCGTGGACAACAAGATCGGCTGGCTGCCAGCCCTGATCAAAGCCGGGCGCCGGGCCATCCGGGAACGGAGACCCGAGCTGATCTTTGTTTCCCTGGGGCCTTTCTCCTCCGGGATCGGCGCCTACGCCCTCTCCCGCGAAAGCGGCATCCCCCTGGCCGTGGACCTGCGCGACTACTGGACCCTCCTGGGCGACTACGACCTGCAGGGCGGCGCGCTCAACCGGAGCCTCTCCCGCGGTCTGGAACAGCGCATCTACAGTCACGCCAGCCTCATCATCACAGCCACCGCGGGCATCGGCACCGACGCCGCGCAAGCCTTCGGAGCGGATCTGGCGGAAAAAATGCTCACCGTTTACAATGGCTGGGACGAAGCCGACTTCAGCGGCCTGCCCGCGCCGGAAACCCCTGCCGGATTCACCTTCGCCTATTTCGGCAACATCTACGCCCGCCGCAGCCTCCGCCATTTCTACGCCGCCCTCAAACGCCTCCGTGCGGAAAACACCCTGCCCCCCGGCACCCGGGTGAAACTTTACGGCAACTTCTTCCGTGAAACCCTGCGGGAAGTGGAGCATAGCGGCATCCAGGACCTCATCGACATCGTCCCCCAGCTCAGCCACCGCCAGGCCCTGGCCGCCATGCAGGCTTCCAGCGCCCTTCTCCTGGTGATCAACAGCTCCAGCCCCCGCGGAACCCTCACCTCCAAGCTTTTCGAGTATCTCCGCGCCCAAAAACCCATCCTGGCCATGGTTCCCGGCCAATACGAAGCGGCCAAGCTCCTCGGCGCCTGCGGACACGACCTCATCTGCGCCATGGAATCTTCCGACAGCATTTACCACTGCCTCAAACAACTCTTCGCCCAGCCTGCCCGTGAATACAGCATCCCCTGGGAACTGGAACGGAAAAACCAAGTGGCAAAACTGGCGGAAAAGCTCAAAAGCCTCTTCTGACACCAACGCTCCCAGTGTATTTCCAAAGCCGAGCAACAGACCCGGCAGCAGTCATTCGCGCCAAAACCAACTTTCTTAGTGCGCCACATTCAGCGGAGCCAAGGGCTCACGCGTACGCGATCAAATTAAACCAGTCTCCCTTTCCCTTACCCTAAACCTTCCTCTTGAACTCAATTCCACCAGTCTGTTACCGATCCCTTCCCAATATCAATACGGTATCAATACGGAATCAATACGGATTTCATCCGTAATGATTCCGTATTGATACCGTATTGATATTGGGAGCGGCTGGGGAGTGCAGTTGGTATACATTTGGTATAATTACGGTTACATATATTTCGTGAATATGGCCGCGACATGGCTTTCCCGAGGGAGGGCCGAGGCGGGAAAGATCACTTTCCCTGGCGGCGCAGTTGGGCCGTGGATTCCCTTAGGTAGAGGGGTTCGAGGCTGGCAAGCTGCTGAAAATCGTAGCTTTCCTCCTGGGGAGAGAGGGCGGCCAGGGTGAACAGCCCGGAGACGTCGAGGGGCGCTTGGGGAACTGATACGAAGGGGACGCCGCGTTCTTCCAGGGCGGGTTTGAGCAGTTGGCTGCCGCTGCCGGTGAGGTAAGCTCCGCGCAAATCCCAGTCAAGCAGTTCCTCCGGGGTGAGCACCGCGGGCCCGGCAAGTTCGTTCAGATCCTCATCGTAAAGGGCGGCATATACTTCACGCATCTTGGCGTCCACCACCGCCAGGATCCCGCGGCCGCAGCGGTAGCGCCGCAGCGCGGCCAATTGCAGGGTGGAAAAGGCGCGCAGGGGAATTTTGAGTCCGTAGGCGATGCCCTTGGCGGTGGCGAGGCCGATGCGCAGTCCGGTGAAGGAGCCCGGACCGTTGGCCAGATAGACGGCGCGGATGTCCGCGGGCTGGAAGCCGCAGAATTTCAGGGCCGCGTCCACCTGGGGCATCAGGGTTTCGCTGTGGGTGATGCTGATGTCGAAACAGGCGGAGTAAACCACCCGCCCGGATTCACAGAGCGCGATGGAGCCGGAGTTCTGCGAGGTGTCGAGGGCGAGTTTCAATTGCCAGAGCTGATCCAATCGTCGTACAGGCGTTCGAACAGCAGCTTGTGTTTGGCCTCGTCGGAAGCGAGTTTGCGGAAGAGGGTGGAGATCTCGTTGTCGGGGAATTTGACGCTCATTTCGGAATAGAGTTTGAAGGAATTTTCCTCGCGCTTCATGGCCTTGATGAGGATGTTCTGATAGCTGAGATCGAGGTTTTCGGCTTCGACGCTGAGATATTCGGAGATGTTCAGATTCGGCACGAGGGGGATCTCGTCGGCGGAAACGCCTCTGCGGCGGATGTTTTCGATCACCACGATGTGTCCCATCTCCATGGCTTCCAGTTCCTTGAGCATCTCCAGCTGGTCCTGGAATTTGGCTTCCTGCTGCAGATCACGGTAAAACTGGACGGCTTCCCGCTCACGGGCGACGGCGAAGTCCAGAATGTCGTTGTATTCCTGTATGGTCATATTTTCCTCTGAATAGGTTCCGGGTGTGTAAAAGGGAAAGCCTGCCGGGAGGCAGGCTTTCCGGATCGTTCAAGTTTATTCGTCGACGGGTTCAAAGAAATCTTTGCCGACGCCGCACATGGGGCAAACCCAATCTTCGGGCAGGTCCTCGAAGGGGATGTTGTCGTTTTCCGCGGGGTCGTAGACCCACTGGCAGGCAGTGCAGATGAATTTTTGCATTTTATGCTCCTTAATAGGTTTCGCAGTGAACTTCGAAATAGGCCTTGGGATGCAGGCAGCAGGGACAGGTTTCCGGCGCTTCGGCGCCTTCGTGGATGTAGCCGCAGTTGAGGCATTTCCAAAACAAGCCGCCGTCCTTTTTGAAGACCTTCATGTCTTTGACGTTGTCGTAGAGCTTGCGAAAGCGTTTTTCGTGCTCTTTTTCCACTTTGGCCACCAGGCGCCAGGTGAGGGCGATATCCTTGTAGCCTTCTTCTTCCGCGATATCGGCGAAAATGGGATAGAGCTCGGTCCATTCCTCTTTTTCCCCGTCGGCGGCGTATTTCAGGTTTTTAAGGGTGCTTTCAGCCGACCAGCCCACGGGGTAGGAGGCCATGATGCTCATCATTTCGCCTTCCAAGCCTTGTTTCAGCAGGTGTTTGAAGAAGAGCTTGGCGTGTTCCTTTTCGTTTTCAGCGGTTTCCGTGAAGATGTTCGAAATCTGCTCGAAACCCTCTTTTTTGGCTGTTTTGGCCGCGTAGAGGTAGCGCATGCGGGCCTGGCTTTCCCCGGCAAAGGACTTCATCAGGTTGCCGGCGGTTTGGGTGTCTTTGAATGGCATTGCTTTATTTCCTCCCCTTGGGTGATTTCAGGCTTTCCAGAGACCGTGCAGGTTGCAGTATTCACGCACCGTGAGCACTTTGTCGGCCTTCACGCGGAAGATCGCCTCCGGGGCGTCACCGGGCTTGAGTTCGCGGCGGTAAACCTTGTTCTTGGTGCAGACCTCGATCATGCTGATGTAGTGCTTTTCCTCCATGGGATGTGGCACAGAGCCCACGGCGACCTTGATCTTGTCGCCCATTTCAGTGACCACGGGAACGTGTTTTTCCAGCGCGGCATCCACAGTGTTGCCGGCCAGAAGCTTCATCGGCTCGCCGCAGCAAACCAGTTCGCCGGCCCCGGTGAAAAGCACTTCCACCAAGTTTCCGCAAATCGGGCAGTGGTATATCTGACGCAGTTCTGTCATGTTTAACTCCTTGTCTTGATGTTGAGGTTCAAGAGTCCGGAGGGCGGCATCTTTTGTCAACAGAAATCTGCGCCCTGTACGCGGGAAATATTTTGCTTGCCAAAAAAGCGATTATTCTATTAGTGGAAACACAAGGTTTGTTGAACATGAGGAACAAGATATCCATGAAAAGATTGTTGCCGCTACTGGCCGCGCTGCTCCTGCTGCTGTCCGGATGCGTGGAATACGATGAAGAGCTTTGGCTGAACTCCAACGGTTCGGGCCGGGCCAAGGTGCGCCTGGTCCACCGCTCCTATTATGCCAACACCCAGGAGATCATGAACAAGCTCGACAAACCCGGGATCCACCTGGAAGACATCAAAAGAAAGCAGAGCGGGCCGCACATGATCTACGAAGTGGAGCTAAAGTTCGACAGCATCGAGGCTTTCAACAGCATCAGCGACCAGCTGTGGTCCGCGGATTTCTGGGGCAACATCACCCTCGCCAAGAATGCCAAGGGCAACATAGAATTTCAGCGCCTCATCTCGCTGGGCAGCCAGAATGCGGCTCCGGCTGGAACCGGGTTCCCCTCCGGGGCAGGCGAGAATTACCCCGCTGGTGATGACAGCTCCATGTTCGCCGCGGAAGACAGCCTTGTTTACGATGATGACTACATCAACAGCCTGCCCGACGACAACGACATCCTGCAGGGCATCTACATGCAGGAGCAAACCGAACATCCGCTCTGGACCTACAAACTCCACCTGCCCTGGAAGATCATCCACGCGGGCGACAACTCCCAAAGCATAGATCACGCCAACAAAGTGGTCACCTGGAAGTTCGACACCCTGAACATGTGGAACAAAAAGGAACTGATGACCGTGGAGATGAAAAAGGGCCTGAGCTGGATCGTTTACGCGCTGATCGGCCTCGCGGGCGCTCTCGTGCTGTTTTTCATCATCTGGATGATCAGGATCAACCGCCGTTCCCATCTGCACGACGCCATTAAGCACCACCGGGAAAGGGAGCATCTGCACCGGAAATAGGGCAGGGGGTTGACCGGGTCTGGGAGCTAAAGGTTCAGGCGAAAAGCCTGGCCAGGCGCGGTATCCAGGTAAGCAGCACGAACAGCCAGCCCACTATTCCCCCCACGATCGCGGCATAGTGCCCAAAGGTAGGTCTGGAAAGCGGTTTGGCGGCTTTGGCATTGCCGGCGTTGATGTGTTTTTGCACGGGCACGAGGCAAAGGATGGAGAAGGCCAGCGCGCCGAGGGTGAGCGCGATATCCGCCCCCAGGCTAAGGAGTAGCGAGAACACCAGGATGGAGCGTGCCGCCAGCGCCAGCAGGGCCACGATCCAGAGCCAGCCGTGGAGCGTGAAATCCTGTTCCGGCAGATCCTTGCCCAAATCCCGGTCCAGTGAGATCTTGGTGAATACGCCCGCCAGCGCGAAGGGGTTCAGCGAATCCCTCCAAAAATACGCCGCGGTGCGGCCCCGGCGCTGAAAACGGAGAAAACGCCAGTTCCTGTAAACCCAGTAGAGCTCGTAAAGTCCCAAGGTGATGAGGCTCAGCCAGACCAGCCGGGAAACGGGAAGGTGGAAAAACAGCGGCTCCTGTTGGTCATCGATCCCGGCCAGATCTTTTTCCTCCGCCCAATCCGTGATCCGCACGTCCGATTCATGCAGATAGCGCATCAGTTCCGGGATGTCGCGGATCTTCAGCCACCGCGGCGAGCGGCTGTCCATCACAAAGGAATCCTGATCCAGCACATCGTCCAGGATCAGGTCCAGCACCTCTTTGGGGCTGGCCGGCCCGAGGGTTTTGCCCTCGAAAGTGTAGTAATACTTCGCCATCTGAAAAACGCGGGGTGGCCGCGGCCACCCCGGGTTCAGATCAGAGTTTGCTCATGTAATCCAGCAGATCGACCACGCGGCAGGAGTAGCCCCACTCGTTGTCGTACCAGCTGAAGATCTTCACCAGCTTGCCTTTCACGTTGGTGGAAGGGGCGTCGAAGATGGAGGAATGGTGGTTGCCAACGATGTCGATGGAAACCAGCTGTTCCTCGGAATATTGCAGATAGCCTTTCAGATAGGTCTCGGCAGCCTCTTTCATGGCGGCGTTGAGATCGTCCTTGGTGGTTTCGCGTTCCAGGTTCACGCAGAGGTCCACCAGCGAGCCGTCCGGCGTGGGCACGCGGATCGCGATGCCATCGAGCTTTCCGGCCAGTTCCGGGATCACCAGGCCGATGGCTTTGGCGGCGCCGGTGGAGGTGGGGATCATGCTCATGGAGGCGGCGCGGGCGCGGCGCAGATCCTTGTGCGGCAGGTCCAGGATGCGCTGGTCGTTGGTGAAGGAATGCACGGTGGTCATGAGGCCGCCGGCGATGCCGAATTTATCCTGCAGCACCTTGGCCACGGGAGCCAGGCAGTTCGTGGTGCAGGAGGCGTTTGAAACCACGGTGTGCTGGGGTTTGAGGCTGGTGTGGTTCACGCCCATCACCACGGTGGCGTCCACCTCGTCCTTGGCCGGGGCGGTGAGGATCACCTTGGCGGCGCCGGCTTTGAGGTGTTTGGAAGCGGCTTCCCGGGTGTTGAAAACACCGGTGGACTCGATCACATATTCCACGCCCAGTTCTTTCCATGGCAGGGCTTCGGGGTCTTTTTCCGCGTAAACACGGATGGTTTTTCCGTCCACTGTGATGCTGGCGTCGGTGTGGCTCACCTCGCCGGCGAAGATCTTGTGCACGCTGTCGTATTTGAGCAGGTAGGCCAGGGTCTTGGCGTCGGTGAGGTCGTTGATGGCCACCACCGAGATCTCGGGGTGGAATTTCAGGATGGCGCGCAGAACCAGGCGTCCGATGCGTCCAAATCCGTTGATGGCTACTTTTGTCATGTATGCTCCTATTAGAGTAATATGCTGTTGTCAGCGCTGCCGGTCACGCGGCAAAAGCCCATGACCGTGTTCTTCATCTTTTCTTCGCCTTTCGCCAGCCACTTGCGGGGGTCGAACTTGCCCTTGTCCGGGATGTAGGCTTCCGGCGCCACGTCGGGCGGGCAGACGATGGCGTATTTTTCTTTTTCCCAATAGGCTTGGATCGCCTGGGCCATGTCCATTTGGTAGTGGGTGTCCTTGTTGATCTTCACCACGCCGTTGGCGATGGCCACGCGCTGCTGCTCGTCGGTGAGCCCGGAAGCGCCGTGCAGCACCAGTCCGCGCTCCACACCGTGGCGGATAAGCAGGTCGTCGATCTGCTTGATCAGGTCCAGGCGCAGCACGATGTTTTCACCCTTGGAAACGCCGTGGTTGGTGCCCACGGAGGCGGCGAAGAGGTCCACGTTGGTTTTTTGCACAAACTCCAGCGCCTCTTCGGGCCGGGTGTAGAGCTCGGTGTCCGAAACTATCTCGTCCTCGGTGCCCTTGATGTGGCCGATCTCGCCTTCCACGATGATCCCGTGCCTGTGGGCCACCTCCACCACCTCTTTGGTGACGCGGATGTTTTCCGCCAGATCTTCTTTGGAAGCGTCGATCATCACGGAGGTCACCAGGTTTTGTTCGATGCAGTGGACGATGAAGTCAAAATAGTTGGGGGTGGCGTGGTCGATGTGCAGGCCCACGCCGCTTTTGGGGAATTGCGCGGCAAAGGTCTTGATCATGGTGGAGATCAGCGCCGCGCCGGCTTTCATGTCCTGCGATTCGCCGGCGGCGAATTTGCAGGCCCCGCTGCTCATCTGCATCAGGCCGTCGGAATTGGCCGCCGCGTAGCCCTGCACGATGGCGCGGATCTGGGTGTCGAACACCACGTTCGAAGCGATGATGCCAAAACGCTGCCGTTTGGCTTTGAGGAATACCTCTCCCAATTGTTTACCGGTTAGAAACATTTATAACCTCCCTGGTCAGATGTTTTTTTTCATAATCTTTAGGCTTTGGAGTGGATGTCAAGCGAAATCCTCCTCGTCCTCCGCGGTGGCCGTCAAATCGGTTTCCGCCTCCAGTTCGAGGACTTGGGCCGCGTCGTCCACCGGCAGTTCCTGCACCTTGTTCAGTTTTTTCTGGATCTGGCGGCTGCGGTGGCTGGCCTGTTCGATGGTGTTGGAGGCTTCCTGCAGCTTTTTCTGAGTGTGCTCCAACACTTTGCCAAATTTGCCGAATTCGTTCTTCACCGCGCTGAGGATCTTCCAGACCTCGCCGGTGCGCTTTTCGATGGCCAGGGTGCGGAAACCCAGCTGCAGGCTGTTCAGGATGGCCGCCACCGTGGTTGGCCCCACCACCACCACCTGATATTGGCGGCGCAGCTGCTCAAAGAGGGCGGGATCGCGCAGGACCTCGGCGTAGAGGCCTTCCACGGGCAGAAAGAGCAGCGCGAAATCGGTGGTCAGGGGCGGATTGAGGTATTTGTCGCGGATATCCCTGGCGCAGCCCAGGATGCGGTTGTAAAGAGCTTTGCGGGCGGTTTCCGTGGCCACAGGGTCACCGGCGTCCCAGGCCTCCACCAGGCGCGTGTAATCCTCGATGGGAAACTTGGCGTCGATGGGCAGGTAAACGCTTTCCTGGTCTTCATCGCGGCCAGGCAGGCGAATGGCGAATTCCACCACCTCGTCGCGCCGCTTGTGGGGTTTGAAATTGCGCGTGTACTGCTCCGGCGTGAGCATCTGCTCCAGGATCGCGTCCAGCTGGAATTCGCCCATCATGCCGCGGTTTTTCACGTTGGTGAGCACCTTTTTGAGGTCGCCCACCCCGCTGGCCAGGCTCTGCATTTCGCCCAAACCCTTGTGCACCAGCTCCAGCCGCTCGCTCACCTGCTTGAAGGATTCGCCCAGTCTCTTTTCCAGGGTGTCGTGCAGCTTCTCGTCCACCGTTTTGCGCATCTCTTCCAGCTTGGTCTCGTTGTTGGCGCGGATCTGTTCCAAACGTCCTTCCAGAGCAGTTTTCAAGGCATCGAACTGCTGCTGCTGGGTGTTCACCAGGTCCTGCAGTTTGCGGGCCAGCGATTCGGCCAGGTTGTTCAGCGAAGTGCCCAGTTCCGCGCGATTCTTGGCGGCGTCGGCGTTGATCAGCTGGGTCAGCTTGTTCAGCGAAGTGCTGCTTTCCTCGCGGTTTTTACGGTTTTCGCTGTTCAGGTTTTCCTTTTGCAAATTTAGGGCGGAAACCACTTCCCGGCGGGATTCAGATTCCAGGTTCAGCATGTCTTCCAGTTTCTTTTCATTGCTGGTCCGGATTAGCTCCAACCGTCCTTCCAGAGCAGTTTTCAAGGCATCGAACTGCTGCTGCTGGGTGTTCACCAGATCCTGCAGTTTGCGGGCCAGCGATTCGGCCAGGTTGTTCAGTGAAGTGCCCAGTTCCGCGCGGTTTTTGGCGGCGTCGGCGTTGATCAGCTGGGTCAGCTTGTTCAGCGAAGTGCTGCTTTCCTCGCGGTTTTTGCGGTTTTCGCTGTTCAGGTTTTCGTTCTGCCGGTCCAGCGAGGCCACCAGTTCCTTGCGGGTGTCGGTTTCCAGGGCCAGCAGGTCCGTGCGCAGGCGCTGCAGATCATCGCGCAGATTGCGTTCAAAGGCCTCCAATGCGCCGGAGAACCTGGTTACGGCCTCCAGCCTGTCATCCGGAGCTGAGCGTTTGCGGTAGAGCAGGATGGCGGCAACCGTTCCCAAAACCAGGATCAGCGCGCACAGGGTCAGGATCGCCCAAAGCATCATTGCACCAGGCTTAGGATACTTTGCGCATCAGATAGTAGAGCGAGCCGATCAGGGTGATGTCCTGATGCTCGTCCGGGTTGATCAGCAGGGGCTGGTACTCGTCGTTGAGCGAAACCAGGATGATCATTTTTTCCTTGTCGTCCATCATCAGGCGTTTCAGGGTGATCCCGCCGTCGATCCGCAAAGCGCAGATCTGTCCCGCCAACTGTCTCCAGTCCTGGCTTTGGCGGATCAGCACCAGATCGTTGTTGAGCACCGTGGGTTCCATGCTGCAGCCGTTCACGCGCAGGCAAACATAGTCGTCCACCACCCCGCGGATCATGGCCCGGCGAATGGTGAGAAATTCCATATAGGTGTCAAAATTGTCCACGGGCGGGCCGGCCGCGATCTCTCCGGAAACCGGGATGTCCAGCAGATCAGCCCAGCGGGCCTGCTCGCGGGAACGCGCCAGAACGTCCAGTTCGCTGTGGATGAAATCGCGCACCTGATTGAGCTTTTCCCTGGTTTTTTGCCGCGAATCCTGCGGATCCACCCACATCGGGCCCTTGCCGGTGATCAGCCAGTGCAGATTGACGTCACAGAGTTTGGTGAGCAGCAGCATCGTGTCTGTGGACGGACGTATCTTTCCGGATTCGATCTGCGAGATGGCGGATGGCTTCACCTTCAGGGTTTTGGCTAGGGCGCTTTGCGTGACCTTCAAGGTTAAACGCAGGGCCCTCATTCTTCTTCCGATCATGTTGTTCCTCCAGTCTGAGCTTGTTTTCGCCCCCGCCACGCGGGAACCTTGTCGCTCAGAGCAACTTTTTCCACCCGCCCTGCCCTGTCAAGCGCTTTTTTGTAATTCGCGCTAATAGCTGCCGCCAGGCGCGGTTATTCCTGATTCGGTTTAACGCCCTCCTGGTGTTGGACCCGTTTGTCCTGACAGCTTTTGTCCTCTCAGCCCGGACTGCTGACGGCTTGATAGGGCCTATGCCGCCAGGACGACTCATGCATGCAGTATCGGGATCACGGGGTTTGTCCAAGCTGTACAATTATCATCCGGGCGATACTCATCGATCCAGTCTAAATTGCACAATGAACCCTGAAGACCGTTGCACCTAAAAGTGGACAAAAAGTATGCATAATAAGTTCTTGACAAATTATATACGCAATTCATTTTGGTACCAGCACAACACAGGAGCCAAACATGGAAAAAGAGACCATAACCTTCGCCGATCAAGAGATTGCCAATCGCCTGGCAAACCGCAAACACTTTCTCAAAGACATAGAAATCCTGATAGACTGGAAAAGGATCAGGACCATTCTTGCCAAAGTAGAGATCCGGCGTCTGTCTGTGGCGGGTCGGGATGCCTTTTCGGCCGAGGTTATGTTTCGGATCATGGCAGCCAGCAGCGGCACCTCCCGGTCCACATAGTCAGATGTCTTGACTTGTGTATTGTTGTGGTGAACCCTTGCGATCGTCCCATGTTAAAAATTAATTTGAAAATCTATGGTATTTTTTGAGTACCTTTTATCAGTTTATGCTTAACAATTGGGTGCCTGATTGCCCCACTCACGGCTATCACTTTGAAGAACAACCGGTCAGCATATTCCGTAAGGCCTTCCATAATGATCTGGGAGGATTCCACATTTTGCAACAATGTGTCAAATGAGCAGTCGAAGTATGGTTGGTCGCTCACATGTACCTCGTAATGACTGACCGTTATGGTATTACCCATGATATCCTGAGTAACGTCATCCCAATCTATGCTCAACACTTCATTCTGCACACTGATACTCAGATGTTGTGGCACCTGAGGTTCGTATGCAGATGAGGTCATGGCTGTCACAATCACAGGGTGTTGGGTAACCCATCCTGCTTCGTCAGTTGCTTGAAGCAGGAAGTAATAGCGTGTTGCAGGCTCAAGACCGGCAACTGTGGAGAACACCAAACCTTCGCCTGCATAAGCCAGAACAGGATCATTTGAGTTATCCCAAAGCATATCTGCCTCGCTTACGTCCGCTTCGTTTGAATAGTAGATCATGTAACCAGCGAAGTTTAGATCGCTGGAAGCAGACCAAGTAAGTAAGATTGTGGTATCGGACACATCCTGCACGAAGAAGCTGGAGATATCAACGGGCGGTGTGGTGTCCACTCTGAAAACCCAATCATCATCAATACCCTCAGTATTAGTTAGGCCACTAAAGCCAATAGTGCCGCAGAGGTCGGTAGCCTTGAGTTCAAATTTGTAAATGCCATCTGAAGTAACAAAAACAGGAATAATCACCCCAAACTGCGCGTTTCGCACAACATTGCTCTTAACAGGGTCTGACACTTGCCAGGCCTCTTCTGGATCGTAGACACCATTTTGGTTTTCGTCAATGCGATACATAACTGATCCATTACTAATGCCACTTGCATCAGACATCAAAGCCCCGATAACAAGATCCGTCGTGTTGCTCCAAACAGGTAGAGGCTGACCTTCA
Organism: Candidatus Cloacimonadota bacterium; assembly: GCA_020532085.1. Classification (NCBI taxonomy): domain Bacteria; kingdom Pseudomonadati; phylum Candidatus Cloacimonadota; species Candidatus Cloacimonadota bacterium. The sequence goes on from JAJBAV010000011.1 coordinate 26,740, forward strand.
GGCTCAGGGTTAAAGAATTGCGGCGCTGTAGTGTCGATTCGCACAAGCCAATCATCATTGATTCCTTCAATGTTTTGGTTGCCACTGTAGCCGATATTTCCAAGGTTATCTATTGCCTTGAATTCAAAGCAATAATGGCCGTCACTAGTTAGGTCTAGCTGGATTGTAACTGTGCAGTCACTCTGGGTAGATAGCAGTTTCTGCCGTTGTATTTGTTGCCAGGACTCGTCATCGTCATAAACGCCATTTCTATTTGCATCATATCGGAACAGCATCTCGGATATGGCATTCATGTCCTGGACTGTAGCGCCGATTATTACTGCCATCGAGTCTATCCATACTGGATCGGGCTGGTTAGCCGGAACTGGGTTAACGAATAATGGCGCTGTTGTGTCAATCCTAACCAACCAGTCGTCATTGATGCCTTCTGCATTTTGATCTCCGCTGTAACCAATATTTCCCAGAGCATTCAGAGCTCTGAATTCAAATCTGCATAGGCCATCCGCCTCAAATATTACCGACTGAAGAATATTAAGCATACAAGACGCATATTCAAAATTGTCAACATTTTGCCAAGATTCGTCAAAATCATATACTCCATTTCCGTTACGGTCATAACGGAATTCAACGCTGATTATAGCATGCGAGTTACTTACTGTGCATCCCAAGACGACTTCTCTGGTCATCCAGTCGGGATCAGGTTGGTTTGTTGGAACTGGATCTGAGATAACTGGAGGCGTGCTATCTATGCGGACTACCCAATCGTCAACAATGCCTTCGGATTCATTGATCCCGCTATAACCAACGTTACCATAGATATCCGCAGCCCTGAATTCAAAAGGCAACGAACCATCTGTATCATATTCAACATCTACATTGATGTCCAAGGTATCTCTATTAGTGTCATATAGTTCAAGCCGGGAGATATTCAACCAAGTTTCGGATTCATCATAGATTCCATTGCCGTTTTTATCATATCTGTATTGTATTGAGTTTGGATCTATCAAGTTAAAATCTGAAACTTTGCATCCTATAGAAGCTACTCTACCACCAAACCAATCAGGCTCTGGTTGTCCGGCAGGTAAGGGATCTGTAAACACTGGACCCGATCTATCAATGAATACAAAAACAGGGTCTGACATCTGCGATACGTTATTGCTCTGATCCACAGCCCTGATCGCTATCCAATACTCTCCATGTTCAAGAGGTGTGATGTTTGTTTGTGTCGTAGGCATGAATCGGAGTTCGGAATCTTGGAATACCGACCATAATTGATCTGAATTATCGACAACACTATCGGTAGAAATATATAGTTCGTATTTCCCAAAATACGTATCATAACTCGGATCCCAACCAAGCATCGCAGAATTGTTATCCTGTACTATAAGGTGCAAACCTCCAACGGGAGAAGGGACTTGTGTGTCTCTAACTAAACCACTAATAATGAAATTGTCTACAGTCCAAAAATTATCCTGCCCAATGTTAGCGTTAGGATTGCTGTAAAGCCAACGAAACCTCACCGAAGATTTGCCATCTAACACAGGAACTGAATAAGTTTTTAAACCAGTGTGACTTGTAGAATAAGCATCAACTACTGTGTAGCTTACGTTATTCAATGTGTACGCAAAAGAGCCAAGTCCATCACTATAAGGTAGGAATTCCGAATCAAATGAAACCTGAATTTCTTTGTAATCAGTTAAATCATGGAGAAAAGATAACATACGCTCATTAACTGTGCCCCCAACGGTAGCCATTGTCTTCATCACGTAATTGTCATCTCCTAGCAAGATGGGTTGCCAGGGGAAAGTTGTGGTCCCAGAGTGCAGAGAACCCCATCCGTCGGGTAATACCCCTTCATTGTTAAACGTCTCATATGACATCCATGTTTCTCTTGAAGTTAAAACCACTGATTGCTCGGCAACCCACCCGCACATATCCACGGCTTCAACTGATAGAATTGTGGTCCCATACCAGTTCTGCTGTGGGATCAGCAACAATTGTCCATCTGCTAGTTGCTGTGTGTCTACGTATTCGTTGTCGATGATCTCATAATGCAAGCCTGGTAAAGATGAATAGAAATATGTCTCCACAGTGTCAAGAACGAATTGACTATTCATATTTATCAAAACATCAGGAATAATAGCAGTTACCAAAGGAGGCTCATGTCTTTCATACATAATGTCGTCGATGTAGATGGAGCGGCCTTCTCCTCCCAAACCGTGCTTGAATGCGATGCATGAACCTGGACCAGAATAGTCCTGCATAGATAGCATATATTCAGTTAGGTTGGTGGTTACGGTTAGGCTGTGTGTTTCTATATAAGTGTCAGGATCAGTTGGATTTGTCATAACCCCAATTGAAAGTGGAAAATTGACTCCTCCACCTCGAGACCAAAACTTAAGGATTATGTCGCTTACACTAATTGATTCAGCGAGTGGAGGACCGGCAAGGATTAGGATTGCTTCTGCGTCATTGGGATTGTAGAGTCTTGCACAATTTGGCTGGCTATAAGAGTAAATGGTGCTGGCTCGAGTTCCTGCAACGGCATCTGAAGAAACAGATTGGATAACTGCTGTCCAGTCAAATGGTAATTCAGGTGCAGTCACTTGATCCCAATTTTGCGCGTAGGGGAGCATAGTTACTTCTGGGTTTGGTTGTGTTGTGAAGCTCCATACTGGGCAATTACTTGCATCTCCTGCTGCATTGAAAGGAATGATTTGCCAGTAGTAAGTTGTACTGTAAGTTAAGTTTGGATCATATGTTGAAGAACCTGTGTTCTGGGCAAGAGGCGGCGGATTTGATAGTCCGAAATGAACCTTGTAACCAGTTAGGAACATATCGTCGCTTGACCAGTTGAGAGGGGCGGAGAGGGGCACATTAATTGCATTGTCAGCCGGAGACACTATAGATACTGGATTGGGTGGGTCAATAGCTTGGTTGATTATTCGGATGTTGGCTCGATTCACTGAAGCAGTTCCTGTGGTAGCGGTTGAGGCATCAACTGAATCACTTTGGAAGCGCAGGCAGGTGTTGGTGCCCGTCGTTTCAGTATGATAAACAGAAGCGTTTTGCGTAAAGTTTCCCGGGATCATAGATGTCACTATATCCACCAGCAGATTTGAGCTTCCATCCCAAATAAAAGGAGTTGTTAGTTGGTGTGTGTTCCAGCCGATGATAGGCATGTAACTGTTTTGGTTCCACACTTGGGTGTATTCTCCCACTTCAAAAATTGTGCTCAGGGAGCTTTGCTCTGTTTGCTTCATCCTAATTGAATAGTATGACATAGGTGAGCAGTCGTTAACAGACAGAACGTTGAAGCTTATATACGTTACCAATCCCGGTAATCCCCCTGCAGCGGTTATCTCATCAGCTGTATAAAGATACTGCTGACGAAAATTTTTATAATATGTGCCATAAGGGGTTGGTGATCCTGAAGCCGTATTGGCAGACGTTCCGTTGCCTATAGTAACAATGTTAGCTCCCGCAGGAACTACTAGAATATTCAGATCTTGACTCAGGTCGTTAGCAGTAAAGGAATCACCGATAAGTAAGACTTTAGCTTTGAGTACGATAGAACCCTCATCAATTGGTGTCCAAGTCAGAGGTATCTCGACAGAAGTGCCTGCAGCAAATGCAACACCAGTAGCGGATGCCAGTTCCACCTCATCCCCATCCAATAGCTTTACTGTGTAGTCATTCTGAGGGGCAGTACCCCAGTTGAAGATTATCGCTTGGTAGATTACTGATTCACCGACCGAGGGGGTTGCGTTTCCGTTAAGCGTAATGCAGCCGAGATCATTGGCAACGTTATGTTCGAACACTATATCGTCCACATATATGTATCGACCTGTTCCTCCAAGACCATGCTTAAATGCTATATTAGTACCGTTTCCTGTGTAGCCTGAAAACGGGACCACGTACTCACTAAGGGTAGTGGTGAGTTGCAAGCTAAGCACATCGGTATATGTTGAGGGGTCTGTGGGATCAGTTAGCACACCGATAGATAGTGGGTATCCCGTTCCGCTGGATCTGGCCCAGAACTTCACACGTACTGAGTTAACCGGTAATGTTACAGCTAAAGACGGCCCCACCAAGATGAGATTTGCTTCAGCATCGCTTGAATTATAGAGGCGAACTGTATTTGGCTGGCTGTGGGCGTTTGTAGTAGAGGAGTAGGTGCTCACGGTGGCGCTTGTGGATGTTGATTCTATGATTTTGGTCCAATCGTAAGGCAGAGCAGGAACTGATACTGCGTCCCAGTTTTGTAAGTATGGCAACTCGACTATCTCAGGATCACTATGGGTGGTTAATCTCCAAATTGGACACTCTAACGCCTCACCATAGTTATTGTAAGGAATAATTTGCCAATAATAAACAGTATTGAAACTCAACAATAGGTCTGTTATGTAAATTTGATCTGATTGAATGATACCATTAACTAAATTTGAGGGAGGCGTATTAGTTCCAATATAAACTTTGTATCCGATGATCGTACCAATTCCAGGATTCCAACTGAAGCTGGTTTCAGGTGAAATATCAGTTGCCAGGTTTACAGGTAATGGATCCTGAGCTGGCCGAGGTAAGTTGGAAAAGATAAAAACCAAACCAGTTGCAGGAAAGACTGATGAAGTTATCCGGCAGGAAGCGTTGCTGGCCGTGCCCGCCTCAGTGGCTGACCAGTTCGTGGTAGTAGTACGGTTGTTAAAGTCCGCGCTTGATTCTCCCCTCAAGCCAACTTGGACGGTCCATGCCACAGAGGCATCGACCGCAGTGAAATCACCGTAGGCTAATACAACCCTATTGCCGTTTTCATGCAGTTGTATCTGGAAGTTAAAAATGTCTGGGGCACATGAAGACGGGATGCGGCGATAGTTCTTCCACTGGACTGTGAAAACCCGGTTGGGGGCGGTTCCTGTTGGAAGATAGCTGAGTTCTCCGTCTTCCCGGCTTTTAATGTCTCTGCTCAGGGCAGCCACAACATTGTTGGATCCTGTTGATGAGCTTAAGGGCAGATAGGTGTTCAGTACTTCCACGCCCATAGCCAGAAATCCGTTGGTCTGCACACTGACTTCGGAGAAAGTAATTCCGTTGTAATGAAACGAGAACCCCAAGGGTAAAGAATTGAAGCTCTCATTATCATTGGCACTTGTGCCCAGGACTGTACCTCCGGTAATCTCAGTGTAAGCGCCAATAGCACTTGTAAATCCATATTCGCTTACCAGGGCATGTGCAGCCACAGCACCAAGCATAAAAAAGAAAAGCCAGAATTTAATCCAACTAGTGTTCATACGATCCTCCACATTTGAATAAACTTCTTGTTTCACAGTTACTCGCAGCGCATATTTGTGTCAAGATATTTGTTGGGGAGAGAGACAGATAGTTGGGTTCATAATCATGTTTTTCCATGCTTTAAACCTTTGTGGGCAAGCTGCAGACCGAAGACATCCTTCAGTCTAAAAAACGAAGGTTTTCTGGACACCGACACGCAAAAAAACGAAAGCATGGCCTCAATAACAGCCATTTGCATCATTTTTATCTTCTTCCTCTCGTTTCCTCGGTAATCACGTTCAGAATCCTTTTCCCGTTCCCGGCCGCTCCTGATCAGCGAACCTGGGGACCAAGGGCTGGGAAAACTACATCTTCAGGATGAGCATGTTTTCCGCCACCTCACGTTCCCAGAAGTGGAAGCCAAGGCTTTGCAGCAGGGGTAGGGAGTCCTTGAAGGCCGGCGGCACGATGACCCCATAGCTTTTACGGCTGCCGAAGAAGTGCTGGAAATAGGGAAGGTCCTCTTTGATGGCCGGGGTGGGGGCTTCCAGCAAAGTGAGGTGGGGTTCGTGGCCTCCGCCGAGGTAGTAGGTGGCGCGCGGGGTTTGGAAGAGCCGGCCGTGGCGGTTCAGGAAGGGCAGCGCGTCCGGGCAGTGATGCAGGCTTTGCCAGGCGCAGGGGATGTACTTTCCGTAGTGGCGAAAGGCTTTGAGGTCCACCCGCGGCAGCAGCTTGGGTTCCCGGGTGGCCTTGATGCCGCGTTTGTTGAGTTGCCAGAACGTGGCCACCACCTTGAAACCCAGTTTCTGCGTAAGGTGCAGGCTTTCCTTGTTCAGATAGTAGGTGCAGAATTCGAAGGAGCGCACCTTGCCGGCGCGGCGCAGATCGTGGGCCAGGGCAAAGGAATGCCGGTTCATGAGGGTGGCCACACCGCGGTTTTGATAGCGGGAACGCACCCGCAAGCCTTCGAACCACAGCACCTGGTCCGGAAAGAGCGAGAGCTTGAGGCAGGCGATCACGTGGCCCTGGTATTCACAAACCAGAAACCAGGGTTCAGAGATCCAGCGGTCCATCACTTTGGGCAGATAGTCCGTGCCGCCCCAGATACCTTTGGAAACGCTGATCAGATCGTCTCTGTCGGCCTTGGTGGCCGGCCGGATCAAGCAGCTGTCGAGCTCAAAATTCATGGTTCACCACCCCAAAACGTTGCGCAGAATCCACCACAGGATGATCCCACCCGCGAGGACCCAGCCCAGCCAACGCGATCGGAGCTCCGCCAGCGCGTCCCGGTTCCACAGGGCGCTGTAGATCAAGGCCAGCAGCACGGCCGGCAGCAGGGCCACGGCCAGGGCGTTGAAGCGCAGGGCCTGAAGAAAATCACCTTCCAGGATGGCGCGCACAGCCCTCAGCGAGCCGCAGCCGGGACACCTGAGGCCCGTGAGGCTGAGAAAGGGACAGCGGGGCAGGGGGTTGGCCGCGGTGGGATCGACCACCGTAAGCGTTGCCAGCAACAGCAGAAAAAGGCCCAGGATAACGAAACGGTTCGCGAAATCCACCCCGCGCAAGCGGGTAAGCACGGGAAAAGCTTTGAACGCCTGTCTTTTGGGCATTGCGGCTTACAGGTTGGAACCGATGTTGGCGATGAAGCTGATGATGCCCACCACCAGGCCGAGCCAGAATGAGGTGTTCACAAAGGATTTGGCCTTGATGGCGGCGGCCCGGGCTTTTTCCAGATCGCCCAGTTTGATGGCGGAACCGGCCTGGGCGGCGTTGACGATGGCCGCCACTCCGAAGGGCATGCAGCAAAACAGGGTTACCAGAATGGCCTCGGCCATGTAGGTTTTGGGAGGCGGCCCCGCCTGAATTTCCGGCCCGGCGGCGCTGTAAGGCTGAGGCGCGGCCAGATGGGCCTCAAAAACCTGTGGTTCCGGTAGGCGGAAATCCCCCTGCAGGGCTTGCAAAACCTCGTCGCAACTGCCAAATCTTTGCTCCCTGTCCTTGGCCACCATGGTGCGCAGCACCCGCACGGAGTTGTCGGAGATGAATTCGTAATATTTGCGGGGATCGGGAACGGGTTCTTTGACGATCTCGTCCATGATGGCGTAATCGCTGGCGGTTTCGACGTTGTAAGGCACCCTGCCGGCCAGCATTTCGAAGAAGGTGACGCCGAGGCTGAAAATGTCCGAGCGGCCGTCGAGGTCCTTTTCAGCGCGCACCTGCTCCGGGCTCATGTAATAGACGGTGCCAACGTTCTGGCCGGTTTTGGTGAGGCCTTTGTCGCCGATGAGGCGGGCGATGCCGAAATCGAGGATCTTCACTTGGTCGTTGGCGCCCACGACGATGTTGGTGGGTTTGATGTCGCGGTGGATGATGCCGTGGCTGTGAGCGAGGCTGAGGGCGCTGAGGACCTGGCTGAGGATGTTCAGGGCGCGTTTTTCGGGGATGGGGCCAATGCGGGCGATCAATTCGCGCAGAGTGTCGCCGGAAGCGTATTCCAGGATCATGTAGAAAGTGCCGAATTCCTCGCTGAGGGTGTAGAGGCTGACGATGTTCGGATGGTTGAGGCTGGCCTGGATCTTGGCCTCGTTGCGGAATCTCTGCACGAAATCGGTGTCGGTGGTGAGCTCGGGGTTGAGGGCCTTGATCGCCACGGGGCGGTTCAGGGCGGTGTCGAAACCCTTGTAAACCTCGCCCATGCCGCCTTTGCCGATGAGCGCTTCCACCCTGTAGTTGGAAATCATGGAGCCGGGTACCAGCATCAAACCTCCTCAGAAAACGTTGGTGAGGAAAAGCTGGGCGGGGCGGAAGTTCTGTCAAGCAAAAGATGGGGCGGAACGGGAAGGGAAGAAAGTGATTGACAAAAAAGGGGTCTGCAAATTCAAGGATAAAACTTGCTTGTGGAGGATTAGTCCTAATTGGTAAGGCAGCGGTCTTGAAAACCGCCGGGTTCTGCCCATGGGGGTTCGAATCCCTCATCCTCCGCCAAAAAATATAGTGTGATCCCGAAAGGGGAGAGGTGACCGAGCTGGCTGAAGGTGCACGCCTGCTAAGCGTGTGAGGGTCAAAAGCCCTCCGAGGGTTCGAATCCCTCCCTCTCCGCCAGATATTGCAATGGGCAGTCGCCAAGCGGTAAGGCAGCAGGTTTTGGTCCTGCCATCCGGGGGTTCGAATCCTCCCTGCCCAGCCAACTTCAAAGTTTCCCATGGGATGTCGTCTAATGGTAGGACAGCGGACTCTGGATCCGTACGTGAGGGTTCAAATCCTTCCATCCCAGCCACTTCAAACCCCGGTTCAACGCCGGGGTTTTTGGTTTAAAGGGAGTTTATTCCCACTCGGCGCGCTTGTAAGCGGCCGCTTTGCGCATGTGTTCGTCGGCGGTGGCGGAAAAGTCGTTGCGGCCTTTGCGATCGGCCACGAAGTAAAAATAATCCGTCTGGGCCGGTTCCAGCACGGCTTTGAGAGCTGAAACGGAGGGATTGCAGATGGGGCCCGGGGGCAGGCCGAAATTGCGGTAGGTGTTGTAAGGCGACTGGATCTGGGTATCCTGAATGGAGAGCACGGGTTTCTTCACGCCCTGGCGCTCGAGCACATAATCCACGGTGGGACAGGATTCCAGCCTCATCCCGGACTCCAGGCGGTTGCGGATCACGCTGGCCACCAGGGGCCGCTCGTCGTCATAATTGCTTTCCTTTTCCACAATGCTGGCCTGAATGAGCAGCTGGAAAAAGTTTTGGGTGTGGGCGGGATCGATCCCAGCGCTGCTCAGGCGGCTAAAAAACTGCTCCGCCATCTGGCGCAGGATCTCCTCCGGGCCCACATCCAGAGGGAAAAAATAGGTTTCGGGATAGAGCCATCCCTCCAGGCTGGGAGCGCTAAAGCCGGTGAGCTTTTCCACAAACAGCGAATCCGTGGCCAGTTGGTGCAGTTCAGCATATCCGGCCAGGCCGCTGCGCTCGATCCTCTGCAGGGTTTTGTGCAGGGAGAGCCCCTCCGGGAAAGTGATCTTGACGGCGCTGACATTGCCCTTTTCCAGCAGCCTGAGAGTTTGGAAGAGGCTGTGGTTGCCGCCCAGGGAATAGGTCCCGGCGATCAGGCGCCGGTCGGTGCCGCGCAGGGATGCCATGATCCTGAACAGCCTGGCGCTGCGGATGATCCCGCCTTCCCTGAGCCTTTGGCCGATGGTGGCGGCGTTGTCGCCAGATCTGATGCGGATGGCGATCTGGTCGGACCTCAGGGGCAGAAAGAGGCTGCCGAGCAAGCTGAGCAGGAGGGCCAGGGCCAAGGCCAGCGGCAGCCAGCGCAGGATAGGCCTGAGGCGGGGAGGCAGGTTCACAGGCTTTCCAGATAACTTTTGAGGATCATGGCGGCGGCCATGGCGTCCTGGATCGGGCGGCGCTGCTTCCAGCCGTAGCCAAGCTTGATGAGTTCTCGCACCGCTTCGTCCGTGGAGTAGCGTTCATCCCAGGGTATCACGGGAACCTCCAGCGCGGCGGCCAGTTTGGCCAGGAAAGCTTTGGTCTCGGTGGTTTTGGGGGTGTCGCCGCCCTCGATGGCGTAGGGAATGCCGCAGATCAGCAGGGTCACGCCCTGCTCCGCGATGGTGGCCTTGAGATCGGTCAGGATGCCGGCCAAACCTTCATTGGGGATAACTTTGAAAGGTTTGGCCAAGATCCGCAGCGGGTCCGAGAGCGCCAGGCCCACCCGCTTGCTGCCGTAATCCACGGCCAGGACGCGTCCCGGCGGGGTCACAGGTTCGATTCATCCCTCCAGATGGCGATGTACCAGCGGTTGTTGGCCGGTTTCAGATAGAAGCGGGCAATGCCGCTGGCCGTGAGCATGGAATTGGAGGAATAATAGCTCAGCTTGAGGTCAAAGGGCGCGGGCACCACCACCCAGTCTTCATGGCCAAGCTCAGGATCCTCTTCCCAATTGACTTCCGGGGGTATCTGCAGGCGCAGGTAGAGGTCGTCCGGAGCGGGGGTGCTGCCGTCGGTGGAACCGCTGGTGAAGAGGTTTTCGGTGGAGATGACCTCCTGGTCGTAGCCCCACCAGGAATCGCGGATGCCGTCTCCATTCACGTCGATGCCGATCAGGCCCACCTCGCTGGAGATCAGTTCAAAGCGAAAATCCGGGGCCAGCAACTCCTTGTAGATGTTGATGTTGCGTTCCTTGTAGGCCAGTTCCAGGCTTTGCAGAACCTCCAAGGGGGTGCCGAAGCGCAAGGTGCCGTCGGAATTGTCGATCAGCGGCGGATGGAAAGGATTCCAGCAGCTGGAGAGCAGCAGGATGAGCGCCAGCAACGGCAGGAAGAGGAGCCTATTGCGAGAAGCCATGCTTCATCCTGCCCCAGGTGGGGTTGGCAAAGGTGCGGTAATCGAACCATTTGCTGATGTACCAGTAAGCGCCGGATTTGCGCAGCTGGATCTCCAGGTTGCCCTTGTAAGGGCCGGTGGCGCCGGCCACGGCGGGAAAACCCCCAAGCTCGTACTGACGGAAGATCCGTGCCTCCGTGGAGCCGATCTCGTCGGGTTGGGCGGCCAGCGGGGTGAGGGTGACCGTTGCGTTGTCCAGGCCGGGGGTCTGGCTGAAAAGGTTGAGCAACATGTCCTGTTCCTGAGTGGCGTTCCAGGAGGCGGGAAGGTTGTAGTCGTTCACATCCTGCGCGGCAAAGCGGAAACTGAAATCCTGAGTGAACAGCCCGGAGTATTTCACGGCGTTGCGGCTGTCTTCAAAGCAATACTCCAGATTTTGCAGGCAGAGGTCCCAATTGGTGGGATAGCTGCTCCAGGGGGCCTGTTCCACGGGGGGTTCCGATTCCCGCAGGCGGAAAAGGTCGCAGCCGGACAGCGCCAGCATCATGGTGAGGAGTATGGCGATATTTCTCATGATTTCATCTTTACCGAGCCTCCCATTCGTGTCAACATAAATTTGGGCTGGGGATCTGACAGAGGTTGTTCCACTCCAGAGACGCGAAGGAAGCAGAAAGAGCCAACAGAGCAATTTCTGGGATCGGTTAGCCGGACGCCCGGGACATGATCGGCTTTCTTCAAAACCGGACGGGTAAAGCCTGGAAGTGACAGAAATGCTTCCCCACCGCCATGTCCTGTCAGTCACGCCTTGAGCGCTCGCTACCATCCCCCTCCCACGCCCCCCGCCTGATCATCGCATCAAACGCGGCCATCAGGCGGGAGGCGGGTCCGGGACCCGGGAAATGGCCTTTAGGGCCAGAGGGGCAGCGTTTCGCTCCTACACAGGGTCTTCGGCCACTTCGCCCTCACGCCAACGTATTCCGCAGCTGGGCTTCACCCACCCGATGTGAAAGAAAGCCATATGTTTCCTGGCGTACAAGGAAGATGAGTGAAAACAGGAAACCCAGAGAGAATCGGACAGGCCACGGAAAACAACAGCCCAAGAAAATCCGTAAATGCGTAGGGAATGGAAATGCCAGGAATCTTATGTGCTATGGCAGCCCAGCACTTCTCCCACGGTGTAGAGCGAGCCGCCGCAGACCAGGATATCCGCGGGTTTCAGCTCTGCTTGGGCGATCCGGAAGGCCTCCGCCACGGAATCCGCGGCCACATGTTCCACCCCGTGCCTGATCGCCTCGGCGGCCTGTTCGGCCACGGTGGCGGCGCGGTCGGAGCCGTTTTGGGCGAAGTAGATCTTCTCCGCGTTCCGGCAGATCAGGCGCAGCATTTCGGCGTAATTCTTGTCGGCCAGGATGGAGACCAGAAAACGAAAGCGGCGGTGGGGCCAGATCCGGCGCAGGGTTTTCAGCATGGCTTCCACGCCCTGAACGTTGTGCGCGCCATCGACAATGATCACCGGCGCCGTGCCCAGCACCTGCATGCGGCCACGCCAGTTGATGCTTAGCAGGGCGCGGCGCACTTTGGTGGCCGAGACCCTGATGCCCCGGGCATCGGCGTAAACGAAGAAAGCGGTGAGGGCGAGGGCGATGTTGCCAGCCTGGTGTTCGCCGATGAGGTTGGCCTTCAGGCCCCGGTAAACATGGTGGCCAAAGCTGTAATCGAAGCGCAGCCCGGTAGGACGGCGGGCGGTGATGCGGAAGCAATAATCCCGGCCGGGGAGATGGAAGGGCACATTCAGCTCGATCGCGCGGGCGAGGATTATCCGCCGCGGCGAAGCCGGGATGCGCCCCAGCACCAGCGGCACGCCGGCTTTGATGATGCCGGCTTTTTCAGCGGCGATCAGTTCCAGGCTGCCGCCCAGGGTTTTCACGTGGTCCAGGCCAATGGTAGTGATGGCCGCCACATTCGGAGTGAAGAGATTGGTGGCGTCCAGCCTGCCGCCCAGGCCCACCTCGATCACGTTGCTGTGGAGGTTTTCCTCGCGGAAGATCTGAAAGGCGATGGCGGTGGTTATCTCGAAGAATGAGGCGTCCCACTCTTCAAACAGCGGCTCCAACCGGTGGAAAGTGTCTAGGATCCGCTCGAAGGGCAGATCATGGCCGTTCACCCGGAAGCGCTCGGTGTAATCGATCAGATGGGGCGAGGTGTTGAGACCGGTGCTCAGCCCGTGGGCCAGGCAGAGGGCTTCCAGAGTGGCGCAAACGCTGCCTTTGCCGTTGGTGCCGGCCACGTGGAAACCGCGCAAATCGCCCTGGGGATTGCCCATGGCGTCCAGCAGATGTTTCATCCGGTTCAGTTCCAGCTTGACGTTGCCGGAATATTTCCGGTAGATGTGGTCCAAAAATTCCTGATATTGCAAAGCTATTCCTTGGTTTTGGCTGGGGGGCAAAAAATTCCCCGCGGCGGGCTTGTCTGCCACTGCCGCGGGGTAACATCCATGTCCGTTCAGGCCCGGCTACTCCATCTCAGGCTCGGCTGGAGCGGTTTCCTGCGCGGAAGCGTCATCCGGAAAAGCTTCTTCCGGGTTGGGAATCTCCGGGGCAAGCGACTGCCGCCATTGCATGATGGCCGGATCGCCGTTGGCGGCGGTGAATTCCTGGTGAGGCGTGTTTTTCCAATAGTTCAGATACTTCTGAAGCTCTTCGGATTTGATCTTGGCGCTGTTCTTGGCAAAGTTGTCGATCAGCGCGAGATCGGCTATCATCACATTCTGGAGTTTGGTGGTGCTCATGTTGTCGTAGAAATTCTTGTCCAAAACGTGGGTGGGAAAGTCAAGCATGTTGGGGCAGAAGACCAGGATGCCGGAATAGTGTTTGGTATCCCCGTCGATCACTTCGTAAAGGTGTTTGCCGAAGACTTGGTACGGGGTTTTCTCGCCCTGCAGTTCGGGGCAGTATTTCTCCTCGCTGAGGTAGGGTTGTTTGCTGCCGGGTTTGATGGCGTTGCGCAGCTGGTCGAGGTCGCCACTGAAGTCCTGCTGGGTTTCCAGCACATAGTCGTTGGCTGCCACCCAGATATTTTTCATGTTAGTGGTGCAATCGTTGGTATTCTTCTCCGGATCGAGGTTGAACATCCCGGACAAAGCCAGGATGGCGATCAGAGCGATGGCCAGAATGGCGCTCAGCACCCAGAAAAGCACGCTTCCCTGTTGGTTTTTCAACATGAGTAACTCCTGAAAAGATATAGTTTTTCTAATAATTTTACGCCGCCCAATCACGTCAAGCCTTTTTTGCTGGCGGCATGATCTTGTTTATGTAGCCGTAGGTTTCCCGGATGTCGGAAAAACGCTCGCGGTAATCGGCCTCGGGGTCGATCCTGATGCCTCGCATCCGCCTGCCCACATTGCTTTCACCCCAGTTGTAGGCCGCCAGCACCAGGGTCCAGTTGTTGTCGAAGCGCTCGCGCAGGTAGTTCAGATAGCGGGCCGAGATGCTGAGGTTGTAAGGCGGAAAATAGAGCATGCCGCGCCTGTGGCTCATGTGCACGTAGCTGGCGGTGGATTCGCGCACCTGCCCCAACCCGATGGCCTTGGCCGGGGAAACGGCGAAACTGCGGAAGCGGCTTTCCGTGTTTATCAGCCGGTAGAAAATGCCCGGGTCGAGGCCGTAAACCACAGCCGCGCTAAGGGTCATCAACCTCACCGAGATGGGGTTGTAAACCAGGATCAAAAGCACCAAAAGCAGGACCAGGGGGAAATAGATGATCCTCCTGATCCTGCTTTTCTTTTTGGCGGAAGGCACGGTTTCGGTCAGGCCAGGCCTTTCTTGAAATCGTTCAGCCGCAACACGTGAGACACTTCTTCGTTAATGATGCGCCTCAGGGCGATGAGGGCCTTGGGGTTGGAAATGCTGTCGCTGAGGGCGTGGAAATAGAGCAGGGTGTCTTTTTCAAAGATGATGGCGTTGTCCACGAGGGTGGCCATGTCCGTGGCCTCGGTGGCCTTGCGGATGGCGGATTCCTCGCTGTTGAAGATCCGGCCGTCCACGATGGTCTTCAGATAGGCGGAAACCATTTCCCAGTCCTGGGTGAGTTCCAGATCCTGCATGTCCGCGTCGTCGCGCAGGGCCATGAAGGTCTTTTCGTGGTCCAGTTCCTGGTCACGCAAAAAAGCGATGAATTCGATGCTTTTGGCGTCCAGGTCCTTACGTTTGGTGGCTTCCTGGTAAAAGGCGTAGCCGTTGCGTTCGATCTGCACGGCCATTTCAATGATCTCATTGATCGAGAAAGCTGGCATTTTTCCTCCAGTTGGATATGTTTTTTTTGATTTCAGACAGTATGCTCACCGGGAGCGTATTTGTCAAGCTGAAAGTGCAAAACCGCCCTGGTTTCCGGGCTACGCAGTCCCGTTCATTCCAGGCCCACGTTCACCTGCGAAGGGCCCATCAGTTCGCCGATATGGTCGGTGCTGTCCTGAACCGCCTGGCGTGCCGCCTGGCTCGGCTGGGCCGGGTCCGCCGCCTGGACCGCAGCTGCTTTGGTAACCTCTTTCTGCACTTCCCGCATGGGATCCACGGCTGGTTCCTTCGCCTCTTCCGCCGGCAATTGGGGCTCGCTCGCCACCGTGGTGTCAGCCGCGGCAGGGCGCAAAAATTCCGGGGTTTTCAGCCAACCCTGGTTATTGGCATGCCAGAGGATGGCACCCAAGACCACCACGAAGAGGATGATGCCCAGCAGCCAGAGCAGATTGGGTGAGAGCATGATCTTGCCGGATTTATCCCCGCTGGAGCGGACGAGTTGTTTCTTGGTGTTTTCCGGCACCATCACCCTGAATTCCGCCATCACCTCGTCCAGGTCGGCCCCCAGGTAGCCGGCGTATTTGTGGACCATGGCCTTGGCGAAGCCGAAATGCCCCAGCTCAAAATAGCGGTTTTCCTCGATCAGCCGCAGCTGGTCCTCCCGCAGGCGCAGGTCTTCGAAAACCTTCTGGTAGTCGATGCCCTTTTCCTCGCGCAATTTTTGTAGATGCGAGCCTAGATTTTCCATTGGTAAACTCCACTGAAAGTGTGTTCCACAGTCCCCGCGAGCATGAATTCCCCGTTCTCCAGGCGCGCGACATGCACCGCCCCGCCGGGCATCTTCACCCAGACCTCATTGTCCAGCAGGCCTTTGTTGATGCCGCTGAAGACGCTGGCCACGGCGCCGGTCCCACAGGCTTGGGTGGCCCCCGCGCCGCGTTCCCAGACCTTCATTTCGATCTCCAGGCGTGAGACCACGCGCACGAATTCGGCGTTCACCCCCTCCCGGAAGCGCGGATGGCGCTCCAGGCGCGGGCCGGTTTCCAGTTCCTGGCCGTGCAGCCTGGCCTGGAAGGAGACGAAATGCAGATTCCCCACCTCCACCACCGTTCCGGTCACCCCCTCCAGGTCAAGGTCCTTCTCTTGCAGCACCGGTTTGCCCAGATTGACGCTGATCTGGCGATCCCGCACGGAGGCGTTTTTAAGGCCGCTGGCGGTGGCGATCCGCAGCTCCGCCTTGCCGGTGAGCCTGTGCAGCAGGGAAGCGCAGCAACGCAGGGCGGAGCCGCACATCAGGGCGTGGCTGCCGTCGCTGTTGTGGATCACCATGCGAGCGTCGGCCCCAGCTTCGGCCAGCAACAGCACCAGGCCGTCCGCGCCCACGCCGGTGCGGCGGTCGCAGATGTCGCGGGCGAGGGCGTCCGGCGGCAGCGAGGTTTCCCGGGTGTGCAAAAGCTGCAGCACCACGAAATCGTTGCCCTGGGCCTGGATCTTGCCAAAGGGGATCAGCATAGCAGGTCTTCCATCATCTGGTTGAAGCTGTACAAACCCTTGCGCAGCGAGATCCACTGCGCGGCCTGCAGCGCTCCGGTGGCGAAACAGGCCCGGGAACGCACCCGGTGGCTCAGTTCCAGGCTGTCGGTCTCGCAATCGAAGATCACACTGTGGGTGCCGGGCACTGCACCACCGCGCAGGCTGGCGAAGTGCAACTCGTTCTTGAGGATGCGGCGGTCCAGCTTGTCGTAAACGGCTTCATCTTTCACGCTGCTTTCCCGCAGGATGGCTTCGGCCAGCTGGATCGCCGTGCCGGAGGGACTGTCCGCCTTTTGGTTGTGGTGCATTTCCCAGCCGCAGACGTCGTACATGGTAAATTTGTCGCAGATGGAGGTGGCATATTGGATCACGCGGGTGAAGAGGTTCATGCCGATGGAGAAATTGGCGCCCCAGAGAATGCCGGTGCCGTGGCGTTCGGCCAGGTCCTTCACCTCGTCCAGATGCTTGTGCCAGCCGGTGGTTCCCACCACCATGTGCTTTCCCGCGGCGGCCACCTGGCGGATGTTGTTCAGGGCTGT
Source organism: Candidatus Cloacimonadota bacterium (assembly GCA_020532085.1). NCBI lineage: Bacteria > Pseudomonadati > Candidatus Cloacimonadota > Candidatus Cloacimonadota bacterium. The sequence continues at coordinate 43,684 of JAJBAV010000011.1, forward strand.
GTCCGGCAGGCTGAAATCGATGCAGACGTCGGCCAGGATCTCCGGCCTGATCTCGCGTTCGCAGCCTGCCTGGCTGGGATCGATGATGGAGCGCACCCGGCAGCCCTGCGCCTCGGCGAGGCTGGCGATCATGTGTCCCATCTTCCCGTATCCGATCAAGCTTATCTCCAGCATCGGTCACCTCTGTGCATGGCGGCGGATCAGCGCGGCGATGAAGGCCGCGCCCCGCTTCAGTTCTTCGGCTTCGATGTCTTCGGCCACGGTGTGCACCTTGTTCATGCCGGTGCCGCAGATGATCATGGGCAGGCCGGCGGCGTTGATGATGTTGGCGTCGCTGCCGCCTCCGCCCACGGTCACCTCAGCTTTGATCCCCAGATCGTTCAGGGCGTCCAGGGCCAGCTGCACCACGGCCTCGCCGTCGCCGACGCGGAACGCGGCGTATTCTTGTTTGGATTCCCATTCCAGGGCTGCCGCGCCAAAATCGTAGTTGTGCCTCTGCACGGCGCTTTCGGCGGCGTGGCGGATATCCGCGGTTACCTGTTCCAGCTTGCGCGGATTGTGGCTGCGGGCTTCGCCCTTGAGCTCCACGCGGTTGGGAACGATGTTCGTGGCGCTGCCGCCGGAGATAATGCCCACGTTGCAGGTGGTTTCATGGTCGATGCGGCCCAGGGGCATGGCGGCGATGGCTTCGGCGGCCACGCGGATGGCGTTGATCCCTTTTTCCGGCTCCACGCCCGCGTGGGCTTCCTTGCCCGTGATCACCATCCGGATCGAGTTCTGGGCCGGCGCTCCCACCACCAGGTCCCCCACCCGGTGGGCGTCCAGGGCATAGCCGAAGGCCGAGCGCAGCTTGCTCTTGTCAAAATGTTTCGCGCCCAAAAGGCCGATCTCTTCCGAAACCGTTACCAATACCTCGATGGGGGCGTGCGGTTCCCCGCTTTCCACCACATCCCGGATGCCCATGATGATCTCGGCCAGGCCGGATTTGTCGTCGCCGCCCAAAACGGTGGTTCCATCCGTGTGGATGCGGCCCTCGGTGATGGAGGCCTTCACGCCCAGGCCCGGTTTGACGGTGTCCGCGTGGGCGCAGAAGAGGATGGGTTTTTGGTCTGCCCGGCCTGGGATCAGGGCGTGCAGATTGCCCGCGTTGCCGCCGGTGAAAGTGTTGGCGTCGTCTTCCAGGATATCCGCTCCCAGCTCGGCCAGGTCGGCTTTGAGGCGGTCGGTCACGGCTCGTTCATCGCGCGATTCGCTGTCGATGGCCACCAGTTCCAGAAAGTATCTGATCACATCGTCGTGCATGCTTGTCTCCATAAAGATTATTGCTTGTCACGCCATTTATTCTGCCTTTGGCTTTTTTGTCAAAAACTATTTGCGTGCCTGCCTCCTCACCGCCTTGCCACAAGTTTTCATTGACGGATATCCCCTTTTGCCGGCTAATGGTTTTTCTTCCTGAAACAACCCCACAAGGAGCATAGAGATGTTTTTGACCCACGCCCAGCTCATTAGCGAGATCCGCCGCTGCGAATACTGCGCGGAAAAACCCTGCCAGACAGCCTGCCCCTGCGACTGCTCCCCGGCCGATTTCATGATGGCCGCGGCCCAAGGCCTGCCCTCGGATTTCAAACGCGCCGCCGGGATCATCCTCTCCAGCAATCCCCTGGGGGGGATCTGCGGCAGCGTTTGCCCCGATTACCACTGCGTTCAAGCCTGTTCGCGCGAAACTTTCGACACTCCCATCCGCATCCCCGAGGTCCAGGCCGCCATCGTGCGCAAAGCCCATGAACTGGGCCAGCTGCCGGAGTTCACGCCAGCCCTCAGAAACGGCCTCAAAGTTGCCGTCGTGGGCGGCGGACCGGCTGGGATCGGCGCGGCCGTAACCCTCACCCAGCTTGGCTATGAGGTGGATATCTTTGACCCGGAGCCCCTGGGCGGCCAGGCAGGCCTCATCCCCTCCCGGCGTCTCGACCCCGGCATCCTCGCCGCCGATCTGCTCTTCCTCACCGAGGTTTTCCAGCTAAACCACCTTAAACAGGGCGCTCCCACCGCGAAAGAGCTTTTGGCCTCCGGCTATGCCGCCGTGGTGCAGGCCGGCGGTCTGAACGACCCCATCCGGCTCAACATTCCCGGCGATGACAGCGCCATCTATGGCCTGGACATCCTCCGCAACCCCGGCTGCTGGCTCTTTGAGGGAAAAAGGATCGCCCTCGTGGGAGGGGCCATTGCCGCGGACCAGGCCCTCACCGCCAAACTGCGCGGCGCCGCCCACGTGGAACTTATCACCCTGGAAGCCTGGCACGAAATGCCCCTCACCGAAGACGAAAAGCAAGGCCTGGTGGAAGCCGGGGTGGAATTCAGCCCCCGCACCCGGATCAGCGAGATAGTCAACTCCGCGGGCAAAACCGTGGCCATCAAAACCAGGCGCGTCCAGCTGCCCGCCGGCGAAACCTTCCACCCTGCCAAGATCAGGGACGAAGAGGGTTCCGGCGAACTGGAGCGTCCTTTCGACCTTGTGGTGATAGCGGTGGGCAACCGCCCCATCCTCCATGAACAGGGCGAGCGGATCTTCTCCTGCGGCGACCAGGCCCATGGCCCCACCACCGTCGTCGAGGCCGTCGCCTCCGGCAAGAACGCGGCCCTGGAGGTCGATTCCGCCCTGCGCTCCAGCCACTATGAACTTCCGCCGAAGCCCACCAAAAGCTGCCTTCCCGTCTTCGGCTGGAACAAACATCCCGTGCCCCTGGAAGCCGATTTCTTCGGCCGCCCCCTCGATTCGCCCTTCCTGCTTTCCGCCGCGCCGCCCACCGACGGCTACGAGCAGATGAAGCTCGCCTACGAGGCCGGCTGGGCCGGGGGCATCATGAAAACCGCCTTCGACGGCCTCGAGATCCACATCCCGGGCGAATACATGTGGGTTTGGGGTGATAAGACCTTCGCCAATTGCGACAACGTTTCGGACCATCCCCTGGATCGCGTGTGCGAGGAAATCTCCCGCCTCATCAAAGAGTATCCGGACAAACTGACCCTGGCCTCCACCGGCGGGCCCGTCACCGGCAACGACGCCGCGGACAAGGCCGTCTGGCAGGCCAACACCAGAAAGCTGGAGGCCGCCGGAGCCATGGGCATAGAATACAGCCTCTCCTGTCCCCAGGGCGGAGACGGCACCCACGGCGACATCGTGGCCCAAAACCCGGAACTGACGGCGAAGATAATCGGCTGGGTGATGGAGATCAGCGACCCCGAAGTGCCCAAGCTGTTCAAGCTAACCGGCGCTGTCACGGCCATCCAGCCCATCATAACAGCCGTCAAAGGCGTCCTGGACAGGTATCCCGGTAAAAAAGCCGGCGTCACCCTCGCCAACACCTTCCCCTGCCTCGGTTTCCGGCATAAGGAAGGCGTCGCCTGGGATGAGGGCGTGATCGTGGGCATGAGCGGCGAAGGTGTCGTACCCATCAGCTATCTGAGCCTCGCCCGGGCCTGCGGCAAAGGCGTCACCGTCTCCGGAAACGGCGGCGCGATGAACTACCTCGACGCGGCCAACTTCCTGGCCCTCGGCGCTTCCACCGTGCAGTTCTGCACCATTGCCGAAAAATACGGCTACGGCATCATCGCCGAACTCAAGCTGGGCCTCTCCCACCTGCTGGAAGCCAAAAACATCCCTTCCGTGAAGGAACTGATCGGCATCGCCCAACCTGCTCCCATCACCGATTTCATGGACCTGCCCCCCAAGACCAAAAGCAGCACCCTCACTCCCGAACTCTGCGTCCACTGCGGCAATTGCACCCGCTGCCCCTATCTGGCCATCACCCTGGACGAAGATCTCCTCCCCGTGATCGACAAGGACAAATGCGTGGGCTGCTCGCTCTGCACCAAACTCTGCTTCGCCGGAGCGCTTTATATGAGTGAGTGAGGCAGCCCGTTCACGCTGCCCTTGATATCGCCTCGCGGAGGCTCACGGCGTGGGTCGATCACACCAGCGAAGCTCACGGCGCGGCGAGGTCGGGAGCTTACAGCTGCTCTCAAATGATCATAATTATCTCAGATTCTCAGGGCCCTGTAACTTGCCAACCCGCATCAGTTCAGGGTTTGGAGGTCAGATTCTCAAAATAACAGCACCCCCGCCCCCCTGGCGGCACGGGCACACCTGCTTGATGCAACTTGCATCAACAATGATGCTATCATCTAATGATATATACATATATACTAATATATTATTATATAATTTTATATTTATGTTATATTTATACCTATGGTATAAAGAGCATTCCCTTACCCTGCCTTGCCTCTCTTTCCACCCGCTCCCGGTACCTGGCCTCTCTCTTTCCACCCGCTCCCGATACCTGACCTCTCTCCTTCCTCCCGCTCCAGGTACCTGGCCTGTTTCCCTCCTCCGGGGGTGGGGGTGCTGTTATTTTGAGAATCTGACCTCCAAACCCTGAACTGATGCGGGTTGGCAAGTTACAGGGCCCTGAGAATCTGAGATAATTTGCGGTAATTTGATGGCGGAGGGCTATACCAATTTTTAGCCGGCGGTTGAAACCGCCGGAGATCGTATCCCCCTGGCCGCTGATACCCAGGAACGGTGGCCGAAGCCACCGCCTTCCGTCTCCTGTCCTGGCGGCTTTGGGCATCTTGGAGTTATAGCCGGCAGGAGTTCCCGGCGTTGTCAATTCAAACACCCACTGGGTGTCATTCCGGGGTGGGGGTTTTAACCCCCGGGGACCCGGAATCCAGACCTTACGGGTAATGCCCTGTTGGCACATCCCCCACTCCACCCCGAGTTGTCATTCCGGGGTGGGGGTTTAACCCCCGAGGTCCCGGAATCCAGCCATATCATCCACATAGCCCCGCCCTGTCATTCCGGGGTGGGGGTTTTAACCCCCGGGGTCCCGGAATCCAGCCATATCATCCACATAGCCCAAACCTGTCATTCCGGGGTGGGGGTTTTAACCCCCGGGGTCCCGGAATCCAGCCATATCATCCACATAGCCCAAACCTGTCATTCCGGGGTGGGGGTTTTAACCCCCGGGGTCCCGGAATCCAGACCTTACGGGTAATGCCCTGTTGGCACATCCCCCACTCCGCCCCGAGTTGTCATTCCGGGGTGGGGGGTTTCAACCCCCGGGGTCCCGGAATCCAGACCTTACGGGTAATGCCCTGTTGGCACATCCCCCACTCCACCCCGAGTTGTCGTTCCGGGGTGGGGGTTTTAACCCCCGAGGTCCCGGAATCCAGACCTTACGGGTAATGCCCTCAGAGGGTGTCGATGCAGACCGCGTCTGTATCGACCCCGCCCTGATTTGGGACCGGGACTGGCTATTCCCGCCAAACCTGGATTCCGGGTCCCCGCGTGCTGGCGCACGCCTCCCCGGAATGACAGGCGTTTGGAACGGGGTGGGTGAGGGACAAGCCTTGGCGGAGGGGTAAACCGGTTTTAAATGGCGCGGGAATATCGGCGATGGCCTCAGCCACAATACAGCCAGAACCTCGCGCCAAGACGGAAGGCGGTGGCTTCAGCCACCGTACCCCAAAACACCGGAGCCAGAAAAAGACGATGTCCGGTCGGCTTCAGCCACCGGAGTTGGGACCGGCCTGACCTGGCAGCGGAAAACAGACCGGCGGTTGAAACCGCCGGAGATCGTATCTCCCTGGCCGCTGATACCGAGGAACGGTGGCTGAAGCCACCGCCTTCCGTCTCCTGTCCTGGCGGCTTTGGGCGTCTTGGCGTTATAGCTGGCAGGCGTTCCCGGCGTTGTCAATTCAAACACCCACTGGGTGTCATTCCGGGGTGGGGGTTTCAACCCCCGGGGTCCCGGAATCCAGACCTTACGGGTAATGCCTCAGAGGGTGTCGATGCAGACTGCGTCTGGATCGACCCCGCCTTGACCTGGGACCGGGACTGGCTATTCCCGCCAAACCTGGATTCCGGGGCCCCGCGTGCAAGCGCACGCCTCCCCGGAATGACAGGCGTTTGGAACGGGGTGGGTGAGGGACAAGCCTTGGCGGAGGGCTGTCTTACCGCCCCAAGCCTCATCCCATTCGCCTCCCATTGACATCCCCCTGAGTTCCCGCCCAACCAACGGGAAGTAAACGGGAAGTAAATGGGATGTGAATGGGATGAGGCTTGGGGCGGGGTCGGGGAAAACTTAGCTTGACAGGATAGCCCCGTGTAACAAAACTTGCAGCCTCAAAACTGAAACCCCAGGAGATGATGTGAATCCTCCTTTCGAGCTAACATTAAAGAGCATGATAGACCGGTCCTGCGAGCTTTTCAGCCGCAAGCCGGCGTTATCGAACGTGGACGGCGAACCCGTAACCTACGGCGAGATGCGCAAGCAGCTCGACGGCCTGATGCGCATGATGAGCGAGCAGGGCATCGTGAAGGGCGACAGGGTGGCGATCCTGGGGCAGAACATGCCGAACTGGGGCATCGCCTATCTGGCCATCGCCTCTCTGGGAGCGGTGGTGGTGCCCATCCTCACGGATTTTCACGTGAACGAGATCCTGAACATTGTGCGCCATTCCGAGGCAAAGATGATCTTTGTTTCCGGAGCCCAATACGACAAGATCGGCTACGCGGACCTGGACCCCAGGATCATCCTGGTGGCGCTGGACAACTTCGAGCCGCTGGAGCTAAAGGCCCCCAAGGACCTGATCGGCGGACTCATCTACGAGCCGCTGAAACAGCTGCAGAAACTAAGCAACCGGGCCCTCAGGGCCGTGGGGCTGATCGACGCCAAGGTGCACGAGAATGACCTTGCCTCGATCATCTACACCTCCGGCACCACCGGGCTTTCCAAGGGTGTGATGCTCAGCCACAAAAACCTGGTGCTGGACGCCTGGATCACCACCCAGTTCCAGCCGGTGGGGGAAAAAGACCGCCTGATCTCGGTTTTGCCGCTCTCGCACACCTATGAATGCACGGTGGGCTTCATCATTCCGATGATGGGCGGCGCCTGCGTTTACTATCTGGACAAGCCGCCCACGGCGCGGGTGCTGGTTCCCGCCATGCAAAAGATCCGGCCCACCATGATCCTCACCGTGCCGCTGATCATCGAAAAGATCTTCAAAATGCAGGTGCATCCGCAGCTCACGGCCAATCCAGCTTTCCGCGCCATGTACAAGCTTCCGCCCAGCCGCAAATTCCTGCACAAGGTGGCCGGCAAAAAGCTGATGAAGACCTTCGGCGGCGAGATCCATTTCTTTGGCATCGGCGGAGCGCTGCTCTCCTGGGAGGTGGAGCGTTTTCTGAACGAGGCCGGCTTCCCCTACGCCATCGGCTACGGGCTCACGGAAACGGCGCCGCTGATCGCGGGGAGCAATCCCCAGGCCGTGCGCTTCCGCTCCACCGGACAGGTGCTGGAGCATCTGCAGGTGCGGATCGAGAACCCCGCGCCCCAGACCGGGATCGGCGAGATCCTGGTGAAGGGCGAAACTGTGATGATGGGCTACTACAAGGATCCCCAGCGCACCGCGGAAGCCTTCACCGAAGATGGCTTCTTCCGCACCGGCGACCTCGGCATCCTGCGCAAAAACCGCTACCTCTACATCATCGGCCGCTCCAAAAACGTGATCGTGGCCGCCTCCGGGGAAAACATCTATCCCGAGGATGTGGAAAGCAAACTGAACGAACACGAGGCCGTGTTGGAATCGCTGGTCCTGGATGTGGGCGGACAGCTAACCGCGCGCGTCTTCCTCAATCCCGAATACCTGGAAAAGCACTATCATCCAGATAAACTGGGCAGCGCGGATTATCAGCGGCACTTAAACATCCTCCTGGAGGAGATCAAGACCGCGGCGAATCAGAATCTCTCCACGTTCTCGCGGGTGAAAAAGGTGATCGAACAGCGGGAGCCCTTTGAAAAGACGGCCACGCAGAAGATCAAGCGCTTCCTCTATCAGTGAGGCCGGGAAGGGTCTGGAACGCAATTTGCATCATCCGGGAAAGTGATGACGGCATAAGCGCCACGGCCTGCTGGCCCAAACGAAAACGAGGCAGGGGCGGATTCACGGGAGGATAGATGACACGGACCACTTTACTGATCATGGTTCTGGCCACCATGGCTGCTTCTCTGGGAGCGGGGCCAACCAGCCTGACCTTGGGCGACATCAGCTTTGACCTGAACGTCCGGGCCGATAAGAGGGCGGGCGAATACAGCTATCCGGACCTGGTTTTCACGCCCACCAGCCAAAGCTGGCAGGACAGCACGGTGATCGTGTTCTCCTCAGCCGAACTTGACCTGAGGGTGAAGGTCTCACCCCGGAACGCCTATCTGGCCCAGTCCTGGCTCTTCGACGTCCGGGCCGATTTCAAGCAGGAAACCTATCTCCACGAGTTGGTCCTGAGCATGGACAACCCCCAGGCGCCCGTGAGCGCTGAGCTGAAAGGGGTGGAAGCCATCCAGAGCGGCGATCCCAGCCTCAACCGCACGATCGGGCCCTGCATGGACAAGGCGGTGGAATTCTCCAGCGGGGACAAACGCTTCTGGATCGTGGCTTCCGGCTACGCGGAGTGTGGGGGGCTGGAAGGCCTCCAGACCAACAACATCGTGCTCTACGACTACCGGGCACACTTCTTTCGCATGCATAATCCCGCCACGCCGCAATACGGCTATCTGCGCGACACAATGTACAAGCCCGCCGGCGGCTCCCACCGCTGGGGCTTCCTGCTCTTTGGCGAAAAACCCCTGCTGCTGGACATAAACCGCTGGCCAGGCGACCGCAAGGCCGCCCTCTGCATCAGCAACGACGCCGACGGCGAAACCCTCCCCCGCCTCCAAGCCGTTTTTGAAGGCAGCAGCAATCCCGCCAACCCGCGCTATTACACCAAAGGCTTTTTCGCCCGGAACATCCCCATCTCCACCACCATCCACGGCGTGAACCAGCCCAACCTGGGAAGCATGTGGGAACTCATCCGCGATCACGGCAACCGCATTGGTTGGCACACCTACACCATGCTGGAAGATCCCCCCGGCAGCAACGAACAGGCCATCCTCCACGACCTCGCGCACCTGAACATCCGCAGTTGGATCGACCACGCCGTTCCCTTTAATCCCGAAGACATAGCCTACAACGGGCTCTTCCCGGACAGCCTGCAATATGTGGGCGACGTGATCAACCAAAGCAACATCGACTACATCTGGCCCGGCGAAACCCCGCCCACCAACCCTTTCAACGCCTACGAAGAGGCCTGGCGCCTGCCCCACTTCCTCTACGAAGCCAAATCCCTCACCAAACCGGTCTGGTTCTTTGGCCGCACCAGATGCGAGGTTTGGGAATATTACGGCCACTACAACCCACTCAGCATGAAATACATGATGACGCCGGACAACCTGGACGCCCTCATCGCCGCCCGGGGCCTGCACATTGCCTATACCCACCTCTGCCAGTCGCAATCGGGCTCCACCTACAGTTTCTGGCAAATCTCGCCCACCGGGGATTACGAGATCCGCGACGACGTGGACGACATGCTGCTGATGCTGGACCACTACCGCAGCCACCGGGGCCTCTGGATCGCGCCGCTGGAGGACATCTTCGACCGCATGCTGGATATCGAGGAAGTGAAGATCACGGCGGTGGAAACCACCCCGCAGGAACATATCCTGAAGGTGACCCTGGCCAGCGGGGCGAAGCGTGACCTGGCTGATCTGAGCCTCAGCCATAAAGATGATGTTTACAGCATCGACATTCTGCCCGCGAACGGCGAATCAATCCTTTATATCCCGGACTTCAGCGGGCAGGGGCAGGTTCCGGAAACCCTCTACCATGTGAACTACCACGCCGGGCAGCTGGCCATCACCAAAGCTTACGACCTGCCGCTGGAACCGATGCTGGTGGAAATCTTCAATCTGCGCGGCCAGAAGATCCAGACGCAAGACTTCATCTTCATCCAAACCGAACACATCCTGCCCTTCGCGGACAAGGCCTCGGGAATCTATCTCGCCCGGCTGAAACCGCTGGAAGGGACTCCGGTGCTGCTGAAATTCAGCGTGGTGAAATAGCTCAGTCGCTCACGCGGAGGGTGACGCCGCCGAGGAAGGAGATCCCCGGCTGGGGCACGTAGGCATAAACCGAGTAGCTGCGGTTGAGGGCGTTGCGAACGCTGAAATGGGGGGAGAGGGTCCAGCCCCTCAGTTGGAAATTTACCGCCGCGCCCAGATCCAGCAGAGCGTAACCCGGCAGCGGGGCGGAGAGGTTGTCCGGAGTTGTAAACTGTTCCCCCGTAAACCGGTAGGCACTCCAAAAACTGAATCTTGGCCAGCTCAGGTCCAGCTTCAGGGTGTAGCTCAGTTCCGGCGTGTACATCAGCCTGGGAGCGCTCTCCGCGGGTTGCGAGCTGAAGTCGAGGGCATCCGTGAGCAGCGCCGCGGCGGCCAGTTTCAGCCAGGCCAGCGGCTCCCAGCCAGCCTCGAGTTCCAGGTTGCGGATCCGTGCCCGGCCGATGTTCAGGGGTTTCCAGACGTTGCCGAACATCTGCACCTGGCGCCACTGGATGAGGCTGTCGATGGTGTTGTGATGCCAGACGGCACGCAAATTGAAGGTGCCCAGGCGATTGTCCAGCCAGATCTGCCAGCCTTTGGACCTCTCGCTGGCCAGGTCCGGATTGCCGATGGCCTGGGAATCTCCGCGCCAGTAAAGGTCGTAAGGTGAAGGCAGGGCGAAGGAAGTGCCCAAAGTACCGCCCAGCGTGCTTTCCACGTAGCCGTAGCGGCGGATGCTGCCCTCCAGGCGCCAGCTGAGGTTGTCGTCCGCTCCGGCGTGATCGTAGCGCAAGGCTCCGGCCCCGCTGTAGATGAGGTCGCCCCGGTCCAGTTCCAGAGAGCTTTTCAGGCTGGCGTTGGCAAAACCCGCGCGGTGGTCAAGAGCATTGGCGGGCAGCAGCATATTCTGGTTCTGATAACGCTCGGAACCCAGTTCCGCGGCCAGTCCGGCGCTCAATTTCAGGCCTTGCGTGAGCTCCAATTCACCGCCCAGGCTGCCTCTGAGGCCGCTGTCCAGCAGCTTTTGCCGGTATTGGGAGAGGAAAACCGGCAGGGGGGCGCGGGTGTTGTCGTAAAGGGTGCCGTCGAGGTTCAGCCAGGCCAACAGGTCAGCGTTCAGGCCCCGCAGCGGGGAACTGAGCGTAACCCGGTTGCGGTTGGCGTAACCCTCTAAAAAAGCATTGCGATAGACCTCCGAGAAATTCACCGTGCCGGGCAACTGGCGGTGAAAGGCCACGTAATCGGTCTGGAGACTGAGGCGAGCCTGGCCCCAGGCGGTGGAAAGCGAGGCGGAAAGAGAGTTTTGGCGCTTGGCGTTGTTCTCGCGGATGGCCACGCTATCCGGCGCCCACCAGTCCGGCATCCGGTAGGGAAAATCGTTGTCCGTGTCCAGATGCGAGGCGTTCAGCCTAAGGTCCAGGTTTTTGAAGGCGGTGCCGAAGGCCAGCGCGGTCTGGGCATGGCCGAAGGAGCCAAGTTCCGTGCTCAGGGAAAAGTCCGAACGGCCTTGGTTCCGCCCCTGTCTGGTGCGGATGTTCAGGATCCCGCCGATGGCCGAGCCCCCGCCATAGACGGAGGCGTTGTTCTTGATCAGTTCGATGGAAGCGATGTTGGCGGCGTCGATCAGGGAAAGGTCGTAACTTTCACCACCGGGATTGAGGGCCACGCCGTCCAGGATGATCAGGCTGTGGCGGGCCAGATTGCCCAGAATGGACACGCCCTGGCTTTCCCCCGCCAGCCGAACGTCGCCGGAATGAGTTGAGGCGCTGGAACTTAACACCTCTCCCGCGGAGTAGTAGTGCCGGTCCGGATCCACAGGCAGGGCCACGCGGTCCGCCGGCGGCGCGAAGAAGTCCCAGGCGCTTTCGCTGACGGTTATCTTGGGCAACAGCACCGGTTCCGGAAGCAGCGTGACGCGCTTGCCCACCTCTGTAACGGGCAGGGTCCTGGCCTGAAAGCCCAAACGGCTGAAAGACAGGGAATCCGCCTGGGTGGAGATTTTGAAAGCGCCGTTTTCGGAGCCATAGATCTGGATCAGTCCATCTGATACGAGCACCGAGGAGATGGCCTGCCCGGAGGGATCGACCACCTTTCCCTCGATCACAAAAGCGTTCAGCCACCCCACCGCGACCAGCAGCAGGAAAGGCAGAAGGACCTTTTTCACGGAACGCCCGGATAGAGAAGATTGGGCTTGCCGCTGGCGGGATTGAGCATGGTCTGCAGCTCCAGGCCAAACAGCTCGCGCAGGGGCCCGGGACGCATCATTTCCTCCGGAGTTCCGCTGCCCAGCACCCGGCCCCCGGCCAGAAAGACCATCCGGTCGGCAAAATTGGCGCCCAAATTGAGGTTGTGGGAGATCAGCAGGATGCCCTTGCCGCTGGCGCGCACGATCCCGCGCAGCAGGGCCATGATCTCCACCTGATGGTTGATGTCCAGCTGGGAAAGGGTCTCATCCAGCAGGATGTAGGGTGTGTTCTGGGCCAGCGACCGGGCGATCAGCACCCGCTGTTTTTCACCGCCGCTGAGCTGGGAATAGAACCTGCCGGCCAGACCTGCCAACTGCAGCTGCTCCAGCACCTCCCCCACGGCCTCCAGATCGGCCGGAAGCCAGCTTTGCATCAGGCCCAGATAGGGATAGCGGCCCATCAGCACGATGTCGCGCACAGGATAATCGAACTGGAAGACGCTTTCCTGGGGCACGAAGGCTATGAGGCGGGCCAGCCCGGAGCGTTTGTAAGCGTCCAAGGGCTTGCCCAGAAGGCGGATCTCGCCCTTCAGAGCCGGCAGAAACCCCAGCAGCGCGTAAACCAGAGTGGATTTCCCGGCGCCGTTGGGCCCCACCAAAACGGTGAATTCGTCCCCCGCCAGGCTCAGGTCCAGTTCCCTGAGCACCATCTGGGCGTCGTAGGCGCAGCTAAGTTTGGTTACTTCGATCATGTCTTCATCCAAGGCGAATTTCTGGCGGTGGCCAAATCTGTCAATGGCGGCGTGAAGAAGCGAAATTTTGTTGCCTGGAATAGCCTAGCAAATTACTATATATTCAGAAGAACAATCCCAAGGAGAAACGATGGCCATTGGCACAAAGACAGAATACGCGCTGCGGGCCCTGCTGGAGATACCCGCAAAGTCCAGCGTGTCCGCGAATCAGATCTGCGAGCGCCAGCAGCTGCCCAAAAAGTATGTGGAGCATCTGCTGAGCGCGCTCAAGAAGGCCGGGCTGATCGCCAGCAGTTCCGGTTCCCGCGGAGGCTACACTTTGGCCCGTCCGGCAGGCCAGATCAACCTTTACAACATCATGGAAGCCGTGAACGACCACAATCTGGAGCTGGACTGCGGCATGGGCAAACAGTTTTGTCTGGGCGATGATTGCCCGTTGCGGCCCCTGTTTGGCGATCTGGCGGCCCGGCAGCGTGAGCTTTTGCAAAAATACAGCCTGGCCCGCATCGCCAAGTTATTCACACAGGAGAAAAAATGACCCCCGGCAAGATCTACATGGATAATTGCGTGACCACCCCGCTGGCCCCGGAAGCGCTGGAAGCCATGCGTCCCTACTTCAGCGAGGAGTTCTGGTTTCCCGGCGCTTTCATCAGCACCGGCGAAGCCACCAGCGCCACTTTGGCCGGCTGGCACGACGCGATCGCCAAAACCCTCAACGCCACCGGCCCGGAGATCCATTTCACCTCCGGCGGCACCCTGGCGAACAACCTAGCCATCAAAGGCCTGGCCTGGGCCCACAGCTCCGCCGGCAAACACGCCATCGTATCCGTGGTGGATTATCCGGACCTGCTCACCAACGCCGCCTGGCTGGAAAAACAGGGCTTTGAAGTGAGCTATCTGGAGCCGGACGCCGCGGGCCTGGTGAGCGCGGACAAGCTGAAAGCAGCCATCCGTCCGGACACCATCCTCTTTCTGACCACCATCGTGAACCACGTGGTGGGAACCATCCAACCCATCGAGGCCTACGCCAGGGTGCTGGCGGAAGCCGGTCACCGCATCTTCTGGCACGCCGATGCCGGACAGGCCTACGGCAAGCTGCCTCTGGACGTTCAGGCCCTGGGCGTGGACACCCTCAGCGTTTCGGCCCACAAGATCCATGGGCCGCAGGGCATCGGCGCCCTCTACGTGAAACAAGGCGTCAAGCTGGCCCAGTTGATCCACGGCATCAACCGCCTCGACCCTCTGCAGACGGGGGGCCTGAGCCTGGCCCTGATCGCCGGATTCGTGAAAGCCGCCGAGCTCACTTTTGCCGATCTGGCCGCCACCACCTCCCAACTGCGGGAGCTTTCGGATCATCTGCTGCAGCGCCTCGAAGCCACCATCCCGGAGATCGAGCTCAACGGCCCCCGCGGGGAAGGGCGCGCCTGCCACAACATCAACGTCTCCATCGCCTACATCGAAGGCGAGGCCATCACCATGATGCTCGATCTGCAGGGCATCACCGTCGCCACCGGTTCCGCCTGCGCCTCCCAGGGCCTGAAAGCCAACTACGTGCTGATGGCCATGGGCAAAAACCACGTCCAATCCCATGGCTCAATGAAATTTACGCTGTCCCGCTACAACAGCAGGGAAGACATCGATCTCGCGGTGTCCCGCCTGGCCGAGATCACGGCTTCGCTGCGCGAGCGCAGCCCCCTTTATCAGTCAACTCATCCCCAGGAGAAATAAATGCAATACTCACAAAAGGTTCTGGACCACTTCATGCACCCCAAGAACGTGGGCAAAATGGAAGCTCCGGACGCCCAGGCCACCGAGGGCAGCCCCGCCTGCGGCGACCAGGTGACCGTTTACCTCAAGGTGGACGAAGCCAGCAAAAAGATCGAAGATATCAGCTTCCTTTCCTACGGCTGCGCCTCCAACATCGCCACCGCCTCCATCATCACGGAGCTCGCGAAGGGCAAGACCCTCGACGAAGCGAAACAACTCACCTGGCGCGACGCCATGGAAGCGCTGGACGGCCTGCCGCCGGTGAAAGTCCACTGCTCCGTATTGGCCGCCGACACTTTGCAGACCGCCATCTCCAATTACGAGATCGCCCACGGTCTCAAGGAAGTGCCCAACTTCGGCAAGGAGACCATCATCGAAGAGCTCAAAAAGATCATCTATCCCCAGGTGGGCGAAGACATTGTATCCCTCAAGATGGTGAAATACGTGGGCTTCGACAAGGGCGAGGTGCTGATCGACATGAATATGATGAACTTCGACCAGTGGCGCGACAACGTGGCCGAAGAGATCCGTGAGCATCTGGGCAAATATCCGGAAGTGAAAAACATCCAGATCAACTTTCCCTGATTGTTTCTCCTTGAAACAACACGGCGGGATCCCCATCCCTGACCAGGAGGGGATTCCGCCATTCACTATCTTGACTTGGGCTTACCAGCGCAAAACCTTGCCGGTTTGCACTTTCGGGCCGCTTTGCAGGCGGATGAAATAGAGACCCGGACTCACCTGGCGGCCCTGGCTGTCTTCTCCGGCCCAGACAAGTTCCCCACTTTCGAAACGCTGGGGCTCGAAGCGTTTCACCAACTGACCTTTCAGATTGTAAACACTGATCAGCACCGGTGAGGCGTCTTTCTGGTCCCAGCAGATATTGGTGAATTCGCGGAAGGGGTTGGGATAACAGGGCTTCAGTCCAACTGCGGCCGGGATCTCCTGCTCCGATGGGATGGCGGTGTCGCTCCAACTGATCATTTGCGCCCGCACCCCGTTCAGCATCTGGCCGTGGTCGCCGTAGCCGCTGCGGCCGTCCCTCCAGCTTACAAACATGGTTTCCAGCCCGGGATTTGAGAGCACGGGCAAATCCTGGTCCCCGGGCGCGCTGCAAAGCAGGCGGGGTATGTAATCCAAGGTTTCGCCCCAGGAGCTGGCGCGGCTGAAATAGAGTTCCAGATCACTCGTTGTGCCTGGATGGATCGCGCTCCATACGGCCATGAAATGCCCGGAGGCAAAGCGGCCGAGGGCCATTTTCCCCACCTGCGCGGGCGGGGTCTGGTCCAGCCGGTTTCCGGGCGAGTCGTAGATCAGCTCTCCCGCGGGATTTACAGCCTGCACATAAACCCCGTCATTGTGTTTGAAGCCGATCACCACCCCGTGTTGATCCGCCATCCCGGCCAGATAGGTGCCGCTGTCGCCCAAAAGCTCGACCCCGTCCATTCCCCAGGGCAGTTGGATGTCCGGAGTCACCTTCTGGGCATAGGCCGGTTTCACGGTTCCGCCGTCGATCAGCAGGATCAGATCGCTGCCGCTCAGAGTGGCCTGGCTGGGATATAGAGGGGTGAACCCTTCTCTGTAGAAGAGCATGTTTCCGTCCGCATACCAGCCCGTTTCAGCGTTGCCGAAAGCGTCCAAGCGTTTTCCGCGCACCTGGTAATTGGATGAGCCCGGCCAGCGCTCGCTCCAGGTGAAGTGACGCGCAACCGGAGGTCCCACAGCCGTTTGCTGACTGTAAACCTCGTTTTTCACGATCACCCCGTCCGCGCCCCACATCGCCTGTCCGTTTGAGATGCGTTGGCCCATCACCCGCTTGCGGTTGCTATCGAGGTCGATCTCCCAGCTGATGTAAACATCCCCCTCATAGGAGGCAAGCCTGGCCGAAACAGGTAACTGGGGGCTGATCAGTAATCCGGGGCCGGGCCACTGGGTGTTTCCGCTGAGGTCCAAGATCTGCAGATGTAGCCCATCGCTGTAATAGAGCGCGGCAAAGTGCTGATAAGTATGGTTCACGGCATCCAATAGAACGCTCGAGTCCCCGCTCCCAAGCCGGATCCCGTCTCCAGGCAGCAGCAGTTCCCCGTTTAGTGACAACTTCTGCAGATAGAGCCGGGTGGCGCATGCCTGGCGGCTGTCGGCATAAAAGAGAAAGTTGCTGTCGTCCACATCCAGGCTGCGAACAGGCCAGGCCTCCCCGCAGAGCGCGCTGGCCAGGATCTCCTGCTCCGGGGTCAGCTGAGGCGTTCCCGCGGACGAGAACACCCTGCGCCGCAGATATTTGGCATCCAGTCCCGGCTCTGCCGAGAGGCTTAGCAGGCTGGCGTTCCAGGCAAAGCAGCGCGGACGCGAAACTTCATCCAAAGCTTCGCTCAGCGTCAGCCCCTCCTGCGGCCAGACCAAATCCCCAGTATAGTTCTCTATCAGCTGCGCTTTCAGTTTCCGTGTTCCGTCCACAAGCGATTCTTCCACCCAAGTGAAAGAGTAATTGCCCTGGTTGTCCTGAAAATCGATGGCCTCGATCAGCACATCGCTGCTGCTGCGGATCAGTTGTTCGGCCACCATGTATTCGGCGGAGTAAAACTGATACCATGTTAGCGTGGAAACACCATCGACGACGGTACTGCAGAGGATCTGGGGTAAGCTCAGCCCGGAGCTCTTGATTATCGTTTTCAGAGGCACCGGGGAAGGATTGACCACCAATTCCAGCGGTTCCTCGATGTTCCAATTTCCACCCCAGGTGAGCAGTTTGAGCTTGATCCTGGTATCCATCAGCGCGGTCAGCGCCATATCCCAGATCCGTTCGTCACTGGTAAGGCAGAACTGGTGGTCTCCGTACTCCCCGGGATATTTGGGATAGGACTGCTCCCAGGAGCCTGTGCCGTAGCTGTAGAAGCGTTTGAACCGGTTCAAGACGCCGGTGGGGGTGGTTTCCTGCCAGGCCACCACGATTTCGCTGTCGTAACATTTCGCGATCAAGCCCTGCAGCTTGAGGGTCCCGTTCGCTTGCAAAGTGGGGCGGTTGGATATCCACAAATCATTTCCGTTGGCATCGAAGCGATAGCCCAGGGCCATTGGCTGGTCTGTGTCGGGTTGAGCGAAGAGCAGGGCCCCGCCCTCGGCGTTCCCGGACAGATAGTATTTGGCCCTGTCGCGCTGGCAATCGGAATTGACTGCCACGCCCTGCGCGCTCCAGAGCATGATCCCATAATCGTTGATTTTCTGTAGCTGCAGCTGGCTGTTTCCCGCGTCCAGGTCCTCCAGCCAAGCCAGGATGAACTCTCCGTCTCCGGTCTCGACTATTTGAAGCGCGCGCTTGACGGCCTCGCCGGCCTTCACCACCAACGGCTCGTCCCAAAGCGAAACTCCCTCCCCGCTCAGCTTGCTGGCCAGGAGCAGGTTTTCGCCCCCCCGGGTCTGCGTCCACACAGTGGTCACGCTGCCATCCGCGCTTTGCGCGGCGGAACCTCCGAACCTCAAATCCTGACCTTCCCGCACGATCGTTTCGCTGGACCAGATCGGATTCGCCAGCGCCAGAGAGCATCCCAGCGCCAGCGCCAGGATAATTGACACTTTTTTCATGTTAAAACTCCTGTTTTGGATTGTGAAAAGAACAAAAAGCGGAGGCCAATACAGCCCTGAAGATAATAAGCAAACATTGAGCCGGGGGTTCTCATATACTTAGTGTACGAATAAATCAAAGGTACATCCTGTTTTCTCCTATCGTGATGTGGGGCAGGATGATACAAGCCATCCAAAACATTTCCCTTGACTCCGCCCAGCACGTCCATAAGCTGCATCCAGCATGAGTAACAAGCCAGACAGCAGCCATACCAATTCCGAACCAGTGGACCTCCCCAAAGTCCAGAAAGCGGTGCGGAAAAGGGCCATCAGCGAATTCGGCCAGCCGGTCATCGCGGACGGGTTGGTGAACCGCGTCAGCCTCAGATTGCTTGATCAATCACGGGAAGGGCAAGCTCCACTCTGCTGGGACAAGCTCTACCGCCGCGAGGTGGAGGCCTGGTTCTCCGAACTGCAATCCTATTGCCGGCGCTACACGGTAAAACTTGTCCACGATCCCGAAACCGCTGCCGATATCTGCCAGGATTGCCTGAAGGAACTGCTGCTCTCTCAAAACAGCATCCGCAACGTCAAAGCCTGGATCTGCCGCGTGGCCCACAACAAGGCGGTAAGCCAGATCAATAAAGAGATGAACGAACGGAACCTTGCGCAGGAACTGAAAAACATCCCCGTTCCTGAGGACCCGGAAGACCAAGAGCTACCCGCCCGGCTGGACCGGAAGCAACTGCGCAAACTGCTTTCCAGAGCCGATTATAGCCTCTGGCTGCGCGTCTGCGAGCACAAAACCCTGAAAGACTACGCCCGGGCGGAGGGGATCAGCTACCAGACCGCGAAAGCACGCAAACACCGGATTCGAACGAACCTTCGCAGCGCCTGGCTGCGCGCGCGGGACTGGACTGATTCGCCCCAGGTCCTTTCCCATGATGAATTCAGGGCCATCCAACGCTTCATCTCCAGGCTGCTGGCCAGCTATGGTTCTGGATCCCCGCCCGCCCAACAAGAGCAGCGGAACAAGCTCCGCAATCCCAAACTAGAAGAGGCATTTCAGGGCCTGAGTAAGATCCACGAATGGACCGTTTCCCTGCTGGACGAGGGCGGTTTTTCCCTGCTCGTGGTCGGCATCAGGGATGAACTGCCCCTGCCGGTGAAGCTGTTGGTCAGGTTGGACCGCGCCCACCGGGTGAGGGTGATCGACTGCAGAAGCTTCACAATGATGGCCTTCGCTCCCAGCGATGGAGCCAGGATTTTCACCGCCGAGAAAGGCCGCAACATGTTAAAATACGAAGAGCTTCTGCGCCTGGCACCCAAGTTCACCGTCCTGGACCAGGAGCGCTTTGACCGCATGCTGGAAGACCTCAAACTCCAGGACCATGACTGAAGCGCCTTGGCTGCGACACGTCCAAACACTTTTTCCCTTGACGAAATTCAGCAAGTTTTATCGTTGCCGTAAGACTCAATCCAATAAGGAGCATTAAGATGAAAAGGACTCTGATGATCATCGCCGTGCTGCTGCTGGGCCTGGCCCTGCTGGCAGCCGAAGCCAAGGACGAGGCGATCGAAGCTCTCGACGCCGCCAAAACCCAGATCAACAAGGGCGATTACGCCAAAGCCCGGCAGGAGATAGATTTCGCCCTGGCCAAGATCAACGAGATCCTGGCCGAAGACCTGCTGAAGTTCATCCCGGACAGCTCAGGCGGCTTCACGCTGGAAAGCAAGGACGCCACTTCCCTGAACATGATGGGCGCGAACAACACCGCCGTGGGCAATTACACCAAAGACGACGCCAGTTTCAGCCTCACCATCACCGTGGGCGGGGTTCTGGGCCAAAGTGGCGGCATGATGGGCCTGGCCAACATGTTCGGCGCTGTGGCCCAGGCCGGAAAAACCGTGCGCGTGAGCGGCTACACCGGCACCCAGGAATATGACGAAGACGAAGAGGAAGGCACCCTCACCATCAAAGTGAACGACCAGATCACCGTGATCGTTACCGGAGAGAACATCAAGAATGCCGATCTCCTCAAAACCCTGGCTGAAATGGTGGAACTGGACAAGCTGGAAGAAGCATATTGACCAAGACAATGCCTTGGACGCTCAGTTAACAGAGGCAACTTAAGTATTTACAACCAAGTTAGCACCCTGTTGGATTTCAGTGGCCTGCCCGTGACGGTGTCCGCCCGCAGGTTCAGGCTGCCGGGTAACCAGCAGGCTTGGAAGTGCTTATCAAGCCGAGGGAGGAACCCTGAAATTCCGCTTTCTCCCGGACGGGGAGAGGGCTGAAAAACAGGCCGGCCCAGAGTGAATCTTTATCGAACTCAAAGGATGCTCTGAAAACCCGATCAGGCTGGAGGCTTGAACATCCTTTGCCGCAAACAGAAACAGGAACGGGAAGATGGATTACAAAGAGCATTACCGCCAGGACGCGCTGGTTTTTGACTATTTTCGCCGGGACAAGCTGACCCCCGGCGAAGTGAGGCGCACCCAGTTCACCCTGTCGCTCTGCGCGATCCGGCCCGGAATGCGGGTTTTGGATGTGGGCAGCGGCCGGGGTTGGTTCAGTTTGGCCGCGGCGAAGCTGGGGGCGGAAGTGACGGCTTTGGACCTCAGCGAGTCAAACCTGGCCCGGATCAAGGCGGAGGATCCATCCATCGCAACGGTTTACGGCGACGCCAGCGCTATCCCTGACCTGGGCGGGTTCGACCTCATCGTGGCCCTCGAGGTGCTGGAACATCTGGTGGAGCCGGGAACAGCGCTGCGCGGCATCCGCAAGCTGCTCAAACCGGACGGAACGCTTTTGGTGACAGTGCCTTACAAGGAAGTGATCCGCTATTCCCTCTGCATCCACTGCAACCAAAAGACTCCCGTGAACGCGCATCTGCACAGTTTCGACAGGGAATCCCTGACTGCCGTTTTGGTGCAAAGCGGTTTCCGAGTCAAGGCGGCCAAACGCTTTTACCACCGGGCTTTGGAGCTATTCAAGATCAATTCCCTCACCCGCGGTTTCCCCCTGGGCGTCTGGAAATTTCTGGATCGCCTGAGTGGGATATCCGGCGACAAATACAGCTATCTGGCGATCACGGCCGGTCTTGGAACAGACAACCGTTCAGTAAGTTAGTCCAGTTTTCCAGAGGCCAGGTCGCGGATGTAAGTGAGGGCCTGGACGGCGTTGATGTTGGCGTCCAGGATGTTGAGGGCAGGATTCACAAAATCGGGGTAGGCCAGGTTTGGCGCCAGCAGGGTCGAGACTTTGGTGTGGAGGTAGCCGCTCCGGTCGCGGTAGTCCAAAAAGCGTCCGTAGCGCTGGTCGGAGAGGTTCCCGGACACGGCGCGCCGGTATCTGAGCTGCAGCTTTTTTCCCAGCGGGTAGTCATTATAGGCGGGGATGGGCACGCTCTGGCGTTGGCTGGCGTACTGGTTCATCAGTTCTCGGCCCAGCCTCAGTTCCAGGGGCACCCGGGCCCAGAAATCCGTGTAATCCCTGTCCCAGAGCGGCAGACGCCAGTTCATGCCAAAGAAATCGTAGATGCGGAGCGAATTGACGTAGAGCTTGCTCTGGCGCTGGCGCCAATCCCACTCGTCGTAAAGCGAGGCGGCGATCGGGGTTTGGATGGTTTCCGGAAGTTGGAGGCAGTCTTGCACCCGGGCACCGAACAGCTTGTGCCGCTGATCGTTGGCGCAGTGCCAGAGGTCGTAGTGGTCGCGCAGGATGAGGTCCAGAAGTTCGCGCCGGGTGAGTTCCTCACGGTCGGCAAAGATCAAGGGCAGATCCGCGCCCTGGGACCAACCGCCGGAATGGCCGGGCACGATGATGGCGTCGGAGGGGATCTGTTCCCTTTCCAGCAAGGTTTTCACCGCCAGCCAGTCGTGCACGTGGGGCAGGGAACTGAGGTTGGTGCCAAAGGCAAAATAGCGGCGCATCTCCTCTGAATGGTAGGCTTTGTACCACAGGCGGCGGTTTTGCTCCACGATCAGCCAGGGCAGGTTCAGAAATTTGGCCACCTTGCGCGAGGTGACGCACTCGTCCTGCAGGGAATTGCCAAAAGTGTAGCAGATCACCTTCGGATAGCCCAAGCGCTTGAGCATCACCGCCACCAGGCGCGAATCCAGTCCCCCACTCAGCGGAACCACCAGGGTGCGGCCATTTGCTGAACTGATCAGGCGTTCAAAGACGCGGAGGTGCATCTGGTCCAGGGCCTCCAGAGGATCCCGGGGAGGCTCATATTGCTGGCGGTAAACAAAGTGGTCGCCGATCCGGAGGCTTTGGCTGAGCTTGTCCCAGACCAGGTACTGCCCCGCCTCCAGCTGTTTGATGCCGGCGATCAGGGTATCGCCGCAGCAGGTGTATCCGGCCAGCAGAAACTCCGCCAGGGCATCTTCGTCCAGAGGCGGATCGCCCAAGCGGACGCGGAGTTCGCTGGCGTCTGGGCTGAGCAAAAGTTCCCCGTCCTGAAGGGCGTAAAAAAGAGGCCGGGAACGGATCCTGTCCACCGCAGCGAAAATGTGCGTGTCCGTTTCCAGGGCCAGGCTGAAGCAGCCGTCGGCGGCCTTCAATGTTTCCACAAAGCGTTGTGGAGAACAGTCCGGCGGAAATATCGCCGCGGAGTTTTCCTCGTGAAATTCGCCCTCGAACCAGAGGTAACCGGAGTTGATCAGGTTTTTTTCCATAAAGCTTTGATATCCTCGCCGTCAATGGCAAAAAGGTCGCGCCAGCTGAACTTCTCCCGATACAGGAACAGCGCCAGGTAGAAGATCCCATAAGCCAGGTAGGATACGCTGGAGGCTGTGGCCGCGCCGAAGATGCCCCAGCGCGGGATGAGCAGGAAATTGAGCAAAACGTTCAGCAGCAGGGTGGCCAGGCTGGTATAGAGATGGACCTTGGGGCGGCCCAGAGTGAAGAAATACTGCATCCCCACCCGCGCCACCGAGGCGAAGACCGCTCCGCCCAACAGCACCATCACGCTGGCCACAGCGCCGGCATAGGCCTCGCCGTAGATCACGGGGATCAGCAGGCTGAGCGGGATGCCCGCCAACGCCAGGGCCGCGCAGATATAGAGCGTGAGCTTGAGGGTGCGGGCCATGATGGAGCGCGCCGTGCCGGGCTCGGAGGTGTTGTAAAGCTTGCCCAGCAGGGCCGAACTGACGCTCACCGGCACCAGAAACAACAGCTCGGCCAGAGTCACGGCCACACTGTAGATTCCCAGGGCGCCCACATCCAGCATCTGCCGGATCATGAACTGGTCCGCGCGCAGATGGAGAAAGGAAAACACCGCCCCCAGCCAGAGGATCCCGCCATAGGCGAACTCGGCTTTAAGCAGACCCCGGTCCAGCACCAAAGCGTAGCGCTGACCCACGCCAACGCTCAGCAGCACTGCGTTTAGCAGCATGCCCAGCACGGCCACGGCGAAAAAGCTGAGTGGCGTGAGGGTCCCGGTGAGCCAGAGGATCAGGATCAGCGCGCTTTTAAGCAGGAACACCGCGATGATCTTGCGGTTGCTTTCCAGGATGCGTTCATCGCCCACATACCAGGAGTGGAGGCTGGTGTAGGCAAGATCGGAGCCCACGAAGAGCAGTCCGCCCAGGATGTAGAGCCAGCTGTAGGATGAGAGGACCAGGCCCGTGCCCCGCAAAAAGAGCAGCAGCGAGGCAATCACCCCGAAAAGCAGGCCCAGGCTGGTGAGGTTCACGCTGAAGAGATGGCCGGAGGGCACTCCGCCGCGCTTCATGAAATACATGGTGGAGTTGTTCAGCCCCAGATGCCCGAAATCGCCTATCAGCGTGAATACCAGGATGATGTAGGCCACATGGCCCATGCCCTGCGGACCCAGCACCCGGGCCGCGATCACGCTGGTGGCGAAACCGATCACGATCCGCAGCACCTGGTTGATCAGGTTGCTGGTGATGTTGGCCTTGTAACCCATGTTCAGCCTGTGCTGCTGGCGGGAAGGGAGTTCCGGCTTGCGTTCAGAAGATCTCCGGCTGGTAGTCGGATGGTTTCACGCCCAAATGTTTGTAGGCCTTGAAAGTGGCTTTGCGGCCCTGTGGTGTGCGTTCCAGAAAACCCTGCTGCACCAGGTAGGGCTCGAAGATCTCCTCGATGGTGCCGGCGTCCTCACCCACAGCCGTTGCCAGGGTTTTGAGGCCGACGGGGCCGCCGCGGTAGTTTTCCATGATGGTGAAAAGCAGGCGCTTGTCCATCTCGTCGAGGCCGGCGTGATCCACCTGCAGCATCTCCAGGGCCTGCAGCGCGATATCCAGGGTGATCACGCCGTCACCCATGATCTGGGCGAAATCCCGCACGCGGCGCAAGAGGCGGTTGGCGATGCGCGGAGTGCCGCGGCTGCGGCGGGCCAGTTCAGCCACGCCATCCGCGTCGGCCGGGATCTCCAGGATGCGGGCGGAGCGCTGGATGATCTGGGTGATGGAGTCAAAATCGTAGTAATCCAGCCGCAGCACGATGCCAAAGCGGTCGCGCAGGGGCGGGGTGAGCAATCCGGCGCGGGTGGTGGCCCCGATCAGGGTGAAGGGTTCCACGCTGATGCGCAGGGTGCGCGCGCTGGGGCCGCTGTCCAGGATGATCTCCATCTGGAAATCCTCCATGGCGGGATAGATGTATTCCTCGATCACGTGGCTGAGGCGGTGGATCTCGTCGATGAACAGCACTTCGTGGCGCTGCAGGTTGGTGAGGATGCCGGCCAGGTCGCCCGGTTTTTCCATCACGGGGCCGCTGCTGACGGTGATCTCCACCCCCAGTTCGCGCGCGATGATGCTGGCCAGGGTGGTCTTGCCCAGGCCGGGCGGGCCGTAGAAGAGCACGTGGTCCAGAGGTTCCTTGCGCAGTTTGGCGGCTTTGATGGAGATGTCCAGAAGCTGTTTGAGGTGGCTTTGGCCGATGAACTCGGTGAGGGTGCGCGGACGCAGGGCACGGTCAAATTCCGTGTCCTCAGGCCGTTCCAGCGGAGTGTTTATCCGTTCCAGCATGCCATATCCTTAGTGAAGTTTGCCCCGCAAACGCAGGAAATGCAGTCTCCAAACCATCCAGGCGGCTTCCCAGACGATGTGGCGGCTCATCTTGGAAACGCCGTTCACGCGGTCTGTAAAGACGATCGGGATCTCCTGGATGCGGAAGCCTTTGGCCCAGGCGCGGAAATTCATTTCGATCTGGAAAGCGTAGCCGTCGGAGAGGATCCGGTCCAGATCGATGGCTTCCAACACCTTGCGGTTGAAGCACTTGAATCCGCCGGTGGGGTCATTGACCGGCATCCCGGTGATCATCCTCACGTATTTGGAGGCGAAATAGCTGATCAGCAGGCGCTTGAAGGGCCAGTTGACGATATTCACGCCCTGGCAGTAGCGCGAGCCGATCACCAGGTCCTTTTTGGCGGCCGTGGCCAGCAGACGGGGCAGGTCATCCGGATTGTGGGAAAAATCGGCGTCCATCTCCAAAACATAGTCGTAGCCTTCTTTGAGGGCATGTTTGAAGCCGGTCACGTAAGCGGAGCCGAGCCCCATTTTGCGGGGCCGTTCGATCAGATGGACCCGCGCTTCAGCGGCCATGATCTCCTTCACCGCCTGGGCGGTGCCGTCCGGGGAATTGTCGTCCATCACCAGGATGTGCAGGTCCGGCGATTGTTTCAGCGCGGCCGGGATGATCCTGGCTATGTTGTCGATCTCGTTGTAAGTGGGAATGATGAGCAGGGCTTTCATGATTTGTCCAGGTTGTTCTTTAGAAGCTGTTCGGAGGGCACATCGCGCAGGGGTTTGGCGGGATTGCCCAGCACGATCCTGCCCGCGGGAACGTCACGCGAAACCACTGCCCCACCGGCCACGCAGGCATCCTCGGCCAGCACTTTTCCGGGCAGGATGGTGGCGTTCACGCCGATGCGGGCGCCGCGTTTCAGGGTTACCCCCTTGAAATGATCGAACCGCTCGGGATCGCGGGCCATGTAGTTGTCGTTGCTGGTGGCCACGCAGGGCGCCACGAAGCAGTAATCATCGATTTGGGAATAAGCCGTGATGTAGCAGTTGGTCTCAAATTTATTGCGGTTGCCGATGGTGACGAAGTTTTCGATGGCCACGCCCCGGCCGATGATGTTGAGTTCGCCGATCACCACATTTTCGCGGATGGTGGCCAGGTCCGCGATCAGATTGCGCCGGCCGATCTCGCACTGCATGTAGATCACCACGTTGGCCCCGATCTGGCAGCCGGCTCCGATCACAGTGGGCTTGAGGCCTTCGGGCAGCTTGAAGATGCTGCGCGGTGAGGAAAGCGGGGCTTTGCCGATGATGCTGTTGTCGTCGATCCGCACGTTGTCGCCAATCACACAGCCGGCGTGGATCACCACATTGTGCCCGATCAGGCAGTTTTCACCGATCCGAACGTCGTCCAAAATGACCACGTTCGCGCCTAATTCTGTGTTGGCGCCAACTTTGGCGCTGCTGGCGATATGCTGATTCATCAAACCTCCTTGGCTCAGCGCTATTTTTTTCTCGACAAGTTATCAGGCAAGCAAAAAATGAGCTATATGGTATCCAAATGATGGAAAAAGAACTACAAAGCTACCTGGAATTCCTGCGAGCGGAGGGAAAATCCGCCTGCACCGTCACCGCTTACGGCAGCGACCTGCGCCAGTTTCTGGGCTATGTAGCCAGGTTTTTCCCCGCTGAGGTGGTGGCCGCGGAACTGAGCGTGCAGATGATCCGCGACTGGCTGCGCGAGCTGCATGACAGCCGGGTGGGAAACCGCAGCCTGGCCCGGAAGGCAGCCGCCCTGAAAAGCTTCTTCCTCTGGCTGAAACTCACCGGCAGGATCGCCCTCAATCCCATGGACAAGGTCAAACGCCCCAAATTCGAAAAAGCCCTCCCCCATTTCTTCACCGAGGAAGAGATGCTGGCTTTGCTGCGCATTCCCGATCTGGAAAGCGTTTACGGCGTTCGCAACCGTGCCATCCTGGAACTCCTTTATGCCTCCGGACTGCGCATCTCCGAACTGGCCGCGCTCCGCCTGGTTGATATCGATCTGAAACGCCTGCTGCTGAAAGCTTTCGGCAAGGGCGGCAAAGAACGCCTTGTGCCCTTCGGATCAGAAGCCGCCGAGGCCATCCGGGCCTGGCTGCCACTGCGGGAAAAACTGCTCAGGCCGGACAGTTCTGACAAACTTTTCCTCACCAAAAGCGGAAAGGATTTCGACGGACGCCAGCTCTATACCGTTCTGGGCCAGTATTTCCACCTCGTGGCCCAGAAAAAGGGATATTCGCCCCACACCCTGCGCCATAGCTTTGCCACCCATCTGCTCGCCCGCGGAGCCGACCTCCGGGCCGTGCAGGAAATGCTGGGCCACGCCAACCTGGAAACCACCGCCACCTACACCCACGTGACCCTCGACGATGTGAAAAAAGCCTACCACAAAGGCCATCCGCGGGGAAAGGAATAACTCAGCTGGCTGATCCCTTTTTGGAAAAATGGCGCCCGGTGATCCAGGCGCCAATCTCATTTGTAGTTTGAGCGTTGTTTAGAACAGATAGCCGATGCTGAACACGATGCCGTTGTGAGTGTAGGACACGTCGTCGTTGTTATCGTCCCAAATGTCCGAAAGATCCATCTGGTAGCGGCCGCCGACCAGCAGATCGTCGTTGATCTGCAGATCCAGGCCGATCTGGCCACCGTATTGTAACGGGTTGATCTCGTCCATGATCTTTTCCACGTTGTCGTTGATCTGTCTTTCCGCGATCACGCCATAGCTGATCTGAGGCGCCACGAAAGGCTGGATGGCCAGGCTGCCGAGGTCCAGGTTCAGTTTCAGCAGGATGGGAAGCTCCACGTAGTCGGTGCGGATCTGATAGGTGATGTCATCCAGGATGGGCACTTCGATCAGCCAGTTGTAACCCTTCTGGGTGTACATCAGTTCAGGCTGCAGAATGATGTATTTGCCCACAGGATACTGCGCCAGCATGCCGAGGTGAAAGCCGAGGCGGTCGTCGGTGTTGATGTCGTTGTCGCCGCTGTAGCTGCGGTTGGTGAGGTTAACGCCCGCGCGGACGCCAAAAGCCTCGTTCGCGTAAGCCAGGCTCAGACCTAAAACGGCCAGAAGAAGAATGATCAGAGTTTTCTTCATTTCGGGTACTCCTGTTTGTTTAGTTTTTTTATAGTTGCTTGTCTGTGTTGGTCAACAATTGAGAGCTGCATTAAAAGGTCAGGATATAATTTCCCAGCCTCATTTGCTCACCTCACTCTTATTAATATAAGTGTTTTGGTCATTTCCTGCAATCATTTTTCTTCATCCGGGCTGCATCCGGGGTTTCGATCGGGTGGCATCACAGGAGGAAATCCCCAGAAAACCCTTGCCTGGCTCCCAATATCAATACGGTATCAATACGGAATCAATACGGATTTCATCCGTAATGATTCCGTATTGATACCGTATTGATATTGGGAGCCACTCGGAAAAAAGGTGGAAATCAACTCAGATATAAAGTATCACCCAAACTTGCAAATGGGTTTCACCTGTCACAGTGGTCGTAACTGTTTATAGGATTGTGAGATGAATAGGACTGGCTTTAGACTGTGTCACAGTGGTATTTGGACGTTTTTGGAC